>JAUIEE010000263.1 GCA_030428965.1 bacterium
TGACCCGACACCTCGAAGGCCTCAATCCCGAACAGCGCCAGGCCGTCCTGGCCACCCAGGGCCCCCTCCTCGTTCTCGCGGGAGCCGGAACCGGCAAGACGCGCGTCATCACCGCCCGCATCGCCCAGCTCCTCGAGGAGTCCGTGGCACCCGGTCACATCCTGGCCGTGACCTTCACCAACAAGGCCGCCCGGGAAATGAAGGAGCGGGTCGTCGCCCTGGTCGGCAAGAAGCAGGGAAGGTCCGTACGGGTGGGAACCTTCCACCGATTCTGCCTCGACCTCCTGCGGGAGTATCCCGGGCAGGTCGGGCTGCCCGCGCGTTTCTCCATTTGCGACGCATCCGACCAGATCGCCATCGTTCGCAAGGCCCTTCGGGAGCTCTCGGTCCCCGAAGCGTCCCTGAACCCCCGCATGGCTCAGTCACGCATCTCGCTGCTCAAGAACCGCATGGTCGGCGTCGAGGAGTTCGAGCGCGGGATGGTGGACGACGACGACGACCTCCTGGGGCGGCTGTACCGGCGCTACGAGAAGGCTCTTCGGCAGACAGGCTCGGTCGACTTCGACGACATCCTGCTCCTGGCCGAGCGCCTGCTCCGGGAGAACGAGGAGGTTCGGCGGGCGGTCCGGGACCAGAATCGCTTCGTCCTGGTCGATGAGTACCAGGACACCAACGGCCCCCAGTACGCCGTCGTGAAGCACATCGCCGGGGAACACCGCAACCTGTGCGTCGTGGGCGACGACGATCAGTCCATCTACGGCTGGCGGGGGGCCGACGTCACCCGCATCCTGCGCTTCGCCGAGGACTTTCATGGTGCCCTCGTCGTACGCCTGGAGACCAACTACCGCTCCACCAAGCCCATCCTGGACGCCGCCAACCGCGTCATCGCCAACAACACCCAGCGGCACGACAAGAAGCTGCGCTCGAGCGTGGGATCGGGCCAGCCCCTGCGCTTCTTCGGCTGCGAGGACGAGCACGACGAAGCGGACACGATCGTGCGTGAGATCCAGATGCTGGTAGGCAAGGACCTGACTCGACTCGGGGACGTGGCCGTGCTCTTCCGGACGGGCACCCAGCCGCGGGTGTTCGAGACCCAGCTCCGGGCTCGCGGCGTGCCCTACGTCCTCGTCGGAGGACCGTCCTTCTTCGACCGCAAGGAAGTCCGCGACGTTCTCGCCTACCTGCGCCTGATCCACAACCCGACCGACGAGGCCGCCTTCCTGCGCGTCGTCAACTGTCCGGCCCGGGGCGTCGGCGCGACCAGCCTGGAGCGCGCCATGGCCACGGCGACCGCTCAGGGCATCACGGTCATGGAAGCCTTCGAAGGGGGAGTCGAGGGCGTGACCCCGCGCGCCACGGAGGCCGTCCGCGAGTTCCTGGCCGTGATCGCCAGCTTGCGGCAGCGGGTGGCGGGCAACGACCTGGTGCGCTTCATCAGCATGGTGCTCGAGGGGGTGTCCTACCGCACCGAGCTCGAAAGGCGCTACCCCGACGAGCTGACCCGGCGGGAGCGTTGGGCCGCGGTGGACGAGATCCTCAACGCGGCCGACGGCTACCTGCGGCGCAACCGCAAGCCCGAACTCGGAGCGTTCCTCCAGGAGCTGGCCCTGACCGCCGACGACGATCGCAGCTCCGAAGACGCCCGCCAGCGCGACAAGATCACCTTGATGACGCTTCACGCGGCCAAGGGACTCGAGTTCCCCCGGGTCTATCTGGTCGGCCTGGAGGAGGGCATCCTGCCCCACGCGCGGTCGGTGGACGAGGGCGGTCTCGAGGAGGAGCGGCGTCTGATGTACGTCGGCATCACCCGGGCCCGACTCCACCTGACCTTGTCCCTGGCCAAGACCCGGGCCCGCGCCGGGACTCGAAGCGAGACCTACCCGTCGCGCTTCTTCTACGAGCTCCAGGGGGAGGCTCCGCCCGAGGACTGGATCGCGACCGAACAGCCGCGCCCGAAGGCCAAGAAGAAGAGCAGCAAGAAGCGCGGCAAGAAGACTCGCCAGGCGCACCGCTAGCCCTTTCCGCCGGATCATGGCCCGCCCGCCGAAGAGCATCTGTTTCGCCACGTGCGCCCCGGGGCTGGAGGCGGTTCTGCACGACGAGGTGCGCGCCCTCAAGCTGGCACGGCACGAACGGCAGGTGGGCGGAGTGCGTTTCGAAGGCTCGCGCGCGGACATCTGGCGCGCGAACCTCGAGCTGCGCACGGCGATCCGCATCCTGCAGCGCGTCGTCCGGTTCCAGGCTCCCGACGCCGATGCGCTCTACGCGGGCGTCCAGGAGATCGACTGGAGCGAATGGCTACCCGCGGGGGGAAGCCTGTGGATCGTGGCCCAGACCCAAAGCTCGCAGCTCACCCACTCGCGCTTCATCGCCCAGCGCACCAAGGACGCCATCGTCGACCAGATTCGGAGTCGGCGCGGGGACCGCCCGGACGTTGACCGCGAGGACCCGTCCCTGCAGTTGCACGTGCACCTGTTTCGGGATCGGGCCACCCTCTCGATCGACACTTCGGGCGCTTCGCTCCACAAGCGCGGGTGGCGCGTGGCCCAGGGTCGCGCCCCCCTGGCCGAAACCCTGGCCGCAGGAGTGATCACCCTCTCCGAATGGGACCAGCGCTCTCCCTTCGTCGATCCCTTTTGCGGCTCGGGCACCCTGGTCATCGAAGCTGCCTTCAAGGCCTTGGACGTGGCCCCGGGCCTCTTTCGCCCCAGCTTCGCCTTCGAGAAACTGCCCGACCACGATGCCTCCACCTACCGCCGCCTGCGGGAGGAGGTCGCACGAAGGCGACGTCCTGCGGGGAAGCGCAGGATCCTGGCCCGGGATCGGGATCCCGAGCGAGTCAAGGAGACGCGTCGCAACCTGGAGTCCGCCGGCCTGCAGGATTGGATCGAGCTCGAGGCCGCTCCCGCCGAGGACTGGGCCCCGCGCCCGGGCTGGAACGCCTGGATCGTCACCAACCCTCCCTACGGCGAGCGCCTGGGTGAGGAACGCGAGCTCGCAGCGCTCTTCGAACGCCTGCTGCAGCTGTTCGGTGAGCGATGCGACGGATATCACCTCGCTCTCCTGAGCGCAAATCCACGCTTGGCGCGCGTGTTCGACCCCCTAGGGTTACGTAGGATTGACCTCCTCAACGGCGGCCTCGAGGTCACGCTGCTCACAGGCCCCATCGAAGCACCAGAGCACCATGCAACCGATCCCCCAGATCGCTGAGAAGCTCGGCCTCCCCGGCGAGGTCCTCCACCCCCACGGTTCCTTCGCCGCCAAGGTGGATCTCTCCTACCTCGAAAGCCCACGCAGGCGCAACCACCCCGCGCGCCTGGTGCTCGTCTCCGCCATCACCCCGACGCCCGCCGGGGATGGCAAGACGACGACGACCATCGGCCTCGGGGACGCCTTCGCCCGCCTGGGCGAGTCCGTGTGCCTGGCCCTGCGCGAACCGTCCCTGGGTCCTTGCTTCGGGATCAAGGGCGGGGGCACGGGCGGAGGCCGAGCCCAGCTCACCCCGGCCGACAGGATCAACCTGCACTTCACGGGGGACTTCCACGCCATCACCTCCGCCCACAACCTCTTGGCCGCGGTCCTCGACAACCAGCTACACTTCGCCAACCCGCAGAACATCGAGTCGCGCCGGGTCCTGTGGCCACGGGTGCTGGACATGAACGACCGCTCCCTGCGACAGGTCGTCCTGGGGCTCGGAGGCCGCTTGCACGGCATGCCGCGTCAGTCGGGCTTCGACATCACCGCGGCCTCGGAGCTGATGGCCATCCTGTGCCTGGCCGAGAACTTCGAGGACCTGCGCACCCGCATCGACCGTACGGTGGTCGCCTTCGACCGGGAGCGCAACCCGGTCCTGGCCGGCTCCCTGGGGGTCACCGGTGCCCTGCTCGCCCTCCTGCGGGACGCGCTCCTGCCGAACCTCGTTCAGACCCTCGAGGGCACCCCCGCCATCGTGCACGGCGGCCCCTTTGCGAACATCGCCCATGGCTGCAACAGCGTCCTGGCCACCAAGACGGCGCTGCACGCCGCCGACTGGGTCATCACCGAGGCGGGCTTCGGCTTCGACCTCGGCGCGGAGAAGTTCTTCGACATCAAGTGCCGCTCCGCGGGCCTGGACACCGCCGCGGTCGTCCTCGTGGCCACGGCCCGGGCGCTCAAGCTCCACGGCGGACGTGAGCTCAACGAGCTCGACCGAACCGATCCGGCCGCGGTCGAGGCGGGCCTCGCGAATCTGGAGAAGCACATCGAGAACATCGCGCACTTCGGTGAACGACCTGTCGTCGCCCTGAACCGGTTCTCCTCGGACAGCGACGAGGAAGTCGGCGTCGTCGCCAAGTTCTGTGCCGACCGCGGCGTGCCGTTCGCGGCGGCCAACCATTTCTCCGAGGGCGGAGAGGGGGCCCTGGAGTTGGCCCGGATCGTCCAGGCCCAGGCGGAAGAACACAGCGATCCCTTCCAGCCCCTCTACGGGCTCGAGGACAGCGTGCCCGACAAGATCCGGAGCGTGGCACAGACCATGTACGGAGCCCGGGACATCGCCTTCACCAAGCAGGCGGAGCACGACCTGCGCGAGATCGAGCGCCTGGGTTTCCAAGGCCTGCCGGTATGCATCGCCAAGACCCAGAACTCCCTCTCGGACGACCCCAAGCTACGAGGGCGACCCCGGGACTTCGAAGTCACCGTGCGCTCGGTCCAGATCAATGCCGGGGCAGGCTTCCTGGTCGTCCTGACGGGAGACATCCTGCGCATGCCCGGCCTCCCGCAGGTCCCCCAGGCCGAGGCGATCGATCTCGACGGCACCGAGATCGTCGGCCTGCGCTGATGCCCCGAGCTGCGCGGCCCCCTAGCGGCCGGCTCCGGGCTGAGGATAGCTCCCCAGGTAGAGGCGATAGTCCGCGCCCTCCGGCGCCCTGCGATCGCAATGGCGCAGAATGAGACCGGCGACCAGGTCCGCCAGCTCCTCCGCGAACAAGGCCCGATCCTCGGGCCGTCCGAAGCGCAGGGAGACGTCCAGGGAGAACGTTTCTCCAGCCAACGTCGCCCCGCTGGCCTGCAAACTACCCAGCTCCTCCACCGCGCGCGAGGCCAGCGCGATCTGGTAGGGGCACGAATAGCGATCCTCGCCGGGCGCGGTGCGCGTTCCGAGTCCTCCGAGGGCACCCGGCGAGATCGTGTAGGAACGACTGGTACGCCGGTACGTTCGCTCGACGATGCTTCCCCGTCGGATCTCTTCGACCCGTTCCAGCAACCCGTGGTTCTCCAGCTCCCGTAGGTGGTAGTTGATGCGTTGGCGGGGTTGATCGAGCCGCTGCGCCAGCCCGGCCGCCGAAGCCGGCTCGTCGAGCAGTTCCATGAGCTGGAGGCGCAGGGGGTGCAGGAGCACCTGGGCCCGCTCGGCTTGCGCGATCACGTCGACGGGGCGCGGCATGGCTCGGTCCGTTTCAGGCCTCTGAGGTCGAAGTAGGAAATCGCAAGATGCGACAGGCCGACAGAATATTTTGTCCATAGGCACAGACCCAGCGCTCAACGGACAAAAATGTTCGTCGGCATGTTCTCGGCAACTCAGGCCCCGCGCTGGACGTGGCCTTCGCCGCCGCTATTTCAGGCCCCCGGCTTGGGTCTCGCCTCTTCGCGCGCCTAGAATCCCCGCTCCCGTATCCCTCATCCGGAGAACGCACATGGAAGAGATGTTGAAGCAGCTCATGGACGAGAAGGGCAGCGCCTGGGTGCAGCTCCTCGAGGACAGGGTCGGTTTCGGCCAGGAACAGGCCCGGGGGTTTCTGTCGGGTCTGGCAGACAGCGTCCAGGGCCTCTTCAAGGAGGGCAAACTGGACCCTTCCAGCCTTCTCGGCGGAGACATCCGGTCCGTTGTGGAGAACCTCGACCTGGCCGAGCTGGGCGCCACGGTCGGAGTCGATGCCCGCAAAGCCGAGCAGGGCGTCGAGGTGGTGACCCCCGAGATCGTGAACGCCGTCAAGCAGAAGATGGGGCAGGGGGGCCTCCTGGATCTCCTCGGCGGGTCGGGCGGATTGGGAGGCCTCGCGGGCAAGCTGTTCGGCAAATAGGACCCCAGCCCATGCAGGACTTCGAGAAGCTCGGCGCGTTCTACCTGGGCCGGGAGTACGACATCGAGTCGGGCTCGACCCGGGACGAGCTGGTGCTCTACGACGCCAAGGACCTGACGACCCACGCCCTCTGCGTGGGGATGACGGGTTCGGGCAAGACCGGCCTCGGAGTCGGGCTCCTGGAAGAGGCCGCCATCGATGGCATCCCCGCGATCGTGATCGACCCGAAGGGGGACATGGGCAACCTCCTGTTGACCTTTCCCCAGTTGCGTCCGGAGGACTTTCGCCCCTGGGTAGACCCTGGAGCGGCCACGCGCGAGGGCCTGAACGTCGACACCTTCGCAGCCAGGACCGCAGAGACGTGGAAGAAGGGCATCGGCTCCTGGGGCCAGGACGCCCAGCGCATCCGCAACCTGAAAGAGGCCGCGGACGTGGCCATCTACACGCCGGGGAGCAGCGCCGGACTGCAACTGAGCGTACTGCGCTCGTTCTCGCCCCCCCCGGCCGCCCTGCTGGAGGATCCCGAAGCTTTCGCCGACCGCATCCAAGCTTCCGTTGCCGGCCTGATGGCGCTCCTGGGGATCAAGGCCGACCCGATCCAGAGCCGCGAATCGATCCTGATCTCCAACCTGCTGAAGAAGGCCTGGGAGGAGGGTCGGGAGCTCAGCATCGCCGACCTCATCCGTGAGATCCAGAGCCCCCCCTTCGAACGGCTCGGTGTCCTGGACGTGGAGTCGTTCTTTCCCGCGAAAGAGCGCTTCGAGCTGGCCATGTCCCTCAACAACCTGCTCGCGTCCCCGGGTTTCTCGACCTGGCTCGAGGGGGAAGCTCTCAACGTCGAGCGCCTGCTCCACATCGTCCTCGAACGCATGCAACGCTCGCGGGACCGTCGCTGCCGCGAGGGCCCGCCCCAGGTCGAAGGCGACCGCAGAGGTGATGGCGGAGGGGGTCGTGGGGGACAGCGGGTTGAGCCGCCCGGCAAGCCCGGCCTTCATGGGCTCGGCGCCGTTGGGCGCGAGGCTGGCGACGAGGCGGGCCCGGACACCACCCTCGCCGGCAACCGACACGGTGACGTCGTCGATCTCGGCGGCGA
>JAUIEE010000264.1 GCA_030428965.1 bacterium
GACCCTCTGCTCCTCGCGCACCCACACCGAGAGCGTGCGATTGGCCAGGTCGAGCAGCTTCAGGACCGGAGCCGAGATGGGGCGCAACAGCCAGACCGCGACGCGCAGGATCGGCGCGGCCCAGCGAGCCACCCCGGCCCGGGCCCGCAGCCCGAGGGTCTTGGGCAAGATCTCGCCCACCACCAGGATCGAGAGCAAGGCAAAGAGCCCCACCAGGAAGTCCGCGCCGCCTGCGCCCCCCGGGAACAAGCGGCTCGCGAAGGCGAAGAAGAGCAGGTTGACGATCAGGTTGAAGAACAGGACCGACAGGAGCAGGAGACGTGGGCGCGCCAGGAGGGCGCGCACGTTGTCGCTCGCCCGGGCCCGCTGTCCGCGCGTCAGGCTGAACAGGGCCGTTTCCGAGGAACTGAAGAAGGCCGAGCACAAGAGCAGCCCGCCCAGGAGCCCCCAAACCCAGAGCGGTTGCTCGCTCACCGGGACTCCTCAACCGGGAGGCGCAGCCGCACGGAGAACCCACTTCCGGGCTCGCTGTGGATTTCGACCTCTCCGCGGTGACTGCGCACGGCCTGGTGCACGAGGGCCAGGCCGAGACCGGTCCCCTTGCCCACTTCCTTGGTCGTGTAGAAGAGGTCGGCCACCTGGGTCAACTCCCCGGCGCTGACCCCCGGGCCGTTGTCCTGCACCAGAATCGAAACGGCACCGCTTTCATGGGCCAAGCGAACCGTGATCCGGCCTCCGCCGGCGGGCGGTTCTTCCTCGATCGCATCCAACGAGTTGGAGAGCAGGTTGAGCAGCGCCTGTCCGATCTCGTTGCGCTCGCACCAGACCCAGAACCCCTCGGGGTCCGGGGGCTCGAGGTCGAGCGTCACACCGGAACGCTCGGCCCGATGGCGCACGAGGTCCAGGGCATCCAGGGCGATGGCGGCCAGGTCGGTGCGCTCCTTGGAGGTCTGGCGCGGCGTGAACCGGCGCAGGCGGTTCACCGTTTCCCCCATGCGGTCCAGTCCCGTGGACAAGAGGTCCAGGTAACGTTCGCGTCTCTCCGGCGCCAGGTCCTCCCGGCGCAGGGCCTCGACCGCGTTTCCGAGCCCCCCCAGCGGGTTGTTGATCTCGTGGGCGATGCCGGCGGCCAGCTCCCCCATGGCCGCCAGGCGACGCTGGGTCATGGCGGCTGCCTCGGCCTGGCGCGCCTTCTCGGTGGCCGTGGTCACCTCTTCCTCGAGCCGCTCGTTGAAGCTCTGCACGACCCCCGTCATCGCGTTGAAGGACCGCACCAGATCCGCCAGCTCGTCCCGTCGGTCGGGCTCCCGCAGGCGCGTCGAGAAGTCGCCCCCACGCACCTGCCGTGCTCCCTGGGCCAGGGCCTCGACCGGACCGACGACCAGCCGTCCGAGCAACCAGTAGGTGCCCGCGGTCAGGATGAGGGTCGACAGGAGGAACATGGGCAGAAGATTGCGAAACATACCGACGAAGTCGACCGGCGGCTGGAGTCGAATCCAGCATCCCCCCCAGGCGCCTCCCCCGGCCAGGATGGGAAGCGCCCGTCCTCCCTCTACCGCGACCGGCGTTCCGGCTTCCATGGCGGTGACGATCGCGGCCAGCACGGCCTGAACGTCGAAGAGGGCCGAGCGGCGAGCCTTGCCGATGGGGTTGAGGAAGATGCCGCTCGGAAGAATCTCGCCCTCGCGGTTGGTCTCCAGCCCCTCGCGCCCGACCAGAATGGCGTCGTCCAGGATCGACCACATGTCCCACTGCAGGATGGGTGCGACGTTGAGGCTGCCCTGGGGATCGATGCTGCTGCGAACCCGGGCGCCGAGCACGTCGAGGGTCTCCACCAGGCTCTGGAGCTGCTCATCGTTGGCTTCCTGGAAGCGGTCGCTCAGGTAGACGCCCCCCACGGCGAAGAGGGCCGCGTTCATCGCCGCCACCAGGACCAGGACGCGAATGCGCAGGGAGAAGCTCAAGCCGCAGGACTCCCGGCTCGGGTCGTGAAGTCATCCGGCGAACCGCCATCCATCCACGCTCTATCTGGGGGCATCGGCCCGACTCCGGCAGGACTTCACCGCTCTCAAGGCTGGTTGAGGGTGCTCATGATCTTCATCAGCGGCAAGAACAAAGCGACCACGATGAAACCCACGAAGATCGCCATCAGGATCAGGAGCGCCGGTTCGAGAACCTTGAACATGGCGTCGATGCGTCGATCCACCTGCTTCTCGTAGGCATCCGCCACGCGCACGAGCATGTGATCGAGCTCTCCGGTCTGCTCCCCCACGTCGACCATGTTGCAGACGAGCTCGTCGAAGACCCCGGTCTCCTCCATGGGCCGGGCCAGCCCTTCCCCCTCGCGCACCGTGCGTCGGATGTTCTCGACGCCGTCGATGAGCACCTCGTTGCCGGTCGTGTCGCGCACGATCCCGAGCGCGTCCAGGTGGGGAACCCCGGCCTGGAGCAGCGTTCCGAACGTGCGCGAGAAGCCCGCGATCAGAGACTTGGAAAGGACGTCCCCCAGGAGGGGCAGGCGCAGGAGCAGCTTGTGGATCGTGTAGCGGTAGCGACCTCCCTTGCGCATGAGAAAGCCGTGCAACAGGAGCAGCACGACCGGCAAGCCGAAGACCAGGTACCAGAAGCGCACGGCCGTGTCGCTGATGTTCAGCAGCAGCCGGGTCGCCCCGGGGAGCTCGACGTCGAAGGACTCGAAGATCGTCTGGAAGCGGGGGATGACCCAGACGATCACGGCCGAGACCACCGTCACGGCCACGATCACGATCACCAGGGGGTAGATCATGGCGCCGGTGACCTTGGAGCGAATCTCGGCGATGCGCTCCCGGTAGGCGGCCAGTCGCTGCAGCACCTTGTCGAGCACACCGCCCGCCTCGCCGGCGCGCACCATGGCCGAGTACAGCCGATCGAACACGCGCTCGTGCTTGGTCATGGCCTCGGACATGGGCGTGCCGGCCGAGACGTCCTCGACCACGCCGGCCAGAACGTCGCGGAAGGGTCCCGGCTTGGTCTGTCCTTCGAGGATCGAGAGCGCCCGCACGATCGGGATGCCAGCCCCCGTCAGGGTGGCCAGCTGCAGCGTGAACTCGTTGACCACCTGGTCCGAGACCTTCTTGCCCCGGCGCATCCCGCCTCCAGCGGAGGGGCTGGGCGCGGCCTCCCGTGCGGGGGCGGTGCGCTTCTTGGCGACGGTACGCTGGATCCTCTTGGCCATGGGACGTGGGGCGAGAGCCTAGCTGGCCGAACCAGCGAATGCACGATCGGGGGCTCTACCTCCCCTGCGAGCCGAGGTCACCAGCCTCCCATCGTCTCCCGCAGCACTTCCTCCACCGTGGTGACCCCCTCCAGGACGGCAGCGATGCCGGCCTCGCGCAGGGTGCGCATCCCGGCGCGACACGCCCGCTCGCGCACCTCGGCCGTGGAGGCGTTGCCGAGCACGGCGGCCCGGATCCCCTCGTCCACCACCATGATCTCGCAGATCGCCGTGCGGCCCCGGTACCCGGTGTGGAAACAGGCCTCGCACCCCTTCCCGAAGTAGAGCGTGGCGCCCTCGAGCGCCGCGCCATCTCCCCCCAGCTCCCTCAGGAGGTCTTCGTCCGGCTCGAACGCGCTCTTGCAGTCCGGGCATACGCGGCGCACGAGCCTCTGGGCCACGACGGCCTCCAGGGTCGCCGTGATCAGGAACGGCTCGACCCCCATGTCGATCATGCGGGTGATCGCGCTGGGAGCGTCGTTGGTGTGCACCGTGGCGAACACCGTGTGCCCGGTCAAGCTGGCCTCGATCGCGACCTGGGCCGTGTCCCGGTCGCGGATCTCCCCCACCAGGATCTTGTCGGGATCCTGGCGCAGAACCGTCCGCAGCACCTTGGGATAGTCCACTCCGATCTCCTCGTTGACCGGCACCTGGACGATGCCCTCGATGTCGTACTCGACCGGATCCTCGACGGTGATGATCTTGATCGACTCGTCGTTGGCCTCCCCGAGCATCGCGTACAGGGTGGTCGTCTTGCCGGATCCGGTCGGTCCCGAGACCAGCACGATCCCGTGGGGCAAGCGCGTCAGGTCCGACAGGGCAGCGATCTCCCGTGCGGGCAGGCCCAGGGCAGCGAGATCCAGGCTGACCGAACTGCGGTCGAGGACGCGCAGCACGCAACCTTCGCCGGAAATGCCCGGAAGGGTCGCGACGCGCAGGTCCACGGGCCGCCCGTCGATCGACAGGGAGATGCGCCCGTCCTGGGGCAGCTTGGTCTCCGCGATGTCGAGGTCGCTCATCACCTTGATCCTTGCCACGAGCGGCGCCGAGAGGTGCGCGGGGGGCGCCTCGACCTCGTACAGCGCACCGTCCACGCGATAGCGGATGCGCAGCTCTCCGGGGAACACCTCGAAGTGCACGTCGCTGGCCCGATCGGCGATGGCCCGGTGCAGGATGGAGTTCAAGAGCCGAACCACGGGCGCGCTCTGGGCCGCGGATTCGGCGTCGGCTCCTTCGGCCGAACGGGCCGCATCGGCGATGGCATCGGCCAGGGAAGCCTCTTCCCCGTAGTGCTGGCGAACCTTCTCGCGGATCAGGTCCGCGTCGGCCACGGCGCCCTGGACGTCCATGCCGGTGGCAAAGGAGAGGTCTTCCAGCACCGCCGTGTTGAGGGGGTCCCCGATGGCGACGGTCAAGGCCTTGCCGCGCACCGCGACCGGCAGGACTCCGTAGGTGTGTGCCGTCGACGAGTCGATCAGCACGATGGCGTCCTGCTGGGGCTCGACCACGGCCAGGTCCACGCTCTCGAGGCCGGCCTGCTCGGCCAGGGCCATGGCGATGTCTCCGGACGCGCAGTGCCCCAGGGCGACCAGGTGCTGACCGATCAAGCCTCCGTGCTTGCGCTGCTCCGCCAAGGCCTCTTGAACCTGTCCTTCACGGATCTTTCCACGCTCCTTGAGGATCTGACCGAGGAGCTTGCGCCCGCCCTGGGCTGCCGGGGTCCCCATGGCAGCTACAGCCGCGCCTCCAGGTCGCGCCGGTCCTGGGCAGCGGACAGGGCCACCTCGCGCGTGATCTCTCCGCGCTGGACGAGGTCGTAGAGGAAGTCGTCCAGGGTGATCATGCCGAACCGACGTGAGGTCTGGATGGTCGACTGAATCTTGTTGGTCTCGTTCTTGCGGATCAGGTTGGCGATGGCGCTGTTCATCAGCATGACCTCGAAGGCGGCCACACGCCCGTGACCGCTGGCTCGCGCCAGGAGCATCTGGGAGATCACTCCGACGATGGAGACCGAGAGCTGGGCTCGGATCTGCTCCTGCTGGTTGGCCGGGAAGGCGTCGATGATCCGATCGACCGTGCGGGCGCTACCGGTCGTGTGCAGGGTTCCGAAGACGAGGTGCCCCGTCTCGGCGGCGGTGATCGCCGCGGAGATCGTCTCCAGGTCGCGCATCTCCCCCAGCAGGATCACGTCGGGATCCTGACGCAGCACGCGGCGCATGGCTTCGGGAAAGTCGGGCACGTCCGCGCCGATCTCTCTCTGGGTCACCAGCCCTCGACGGTGGCCGTGGTAGTACTCCACCGGATCCTCGATGGTGACGATGTGGCGCTCCTGGTTGGCGTTGATCCAATCGATCATCGAGGCCAGGGTCGTGGTCTTGCCCGACCCGGTTGGACCGGTGACCAGGATCAGGCCGCGCGGACGCTTCAGCATCTCGATGCAGGCCTCGGGGATCCCGATCTGGTCGAAGCTCAAGAGCTCGGCCGGAATCAGGCGCAGCACCGCGCTCAACCGGCCGCGCTGGCGCATCACGCTGACGCGGAAGCGATTGCCCGAGGCGTGGGCCATCCCGAAGTCCGTGGACCCCCTCTGCTCGAGCTCGCTCCAGTGCCCCTCGTCGCACAGTTCGCGGCACAGCCGTGCGCAGACGTCGTCGTCCAGCACCTCGCCCTCGATCTCCTTCAGGCCCCCGTCGATGCGGACCACCGGCGCTCTTCCAGGGTTCAGGTGCAGGTCCGATCCCCCCTTCTCGATTGCGAGGCTCATCAGATCGTGCACTTGATACATGGAAGGAACGTCCTCGAGAGGGATGCTAGAGCGGCCCGTCCTCCGGGCGCGCAAGTCGGGTCACCCGCATGATCTCGGTCACGCTGGTGGCTCCGGCCAGAACCTTGCGTGCGCCCGAAACGACCAGGGGCTGCAGCTTGCCCGAGGCGAGTCCACGGCGCCGGATCTCCTCCAGGGACTCCCCCCGGAAGGTGGCGTCCCGCAGGTCGCCGTCGAGCTCGAAGAGTTCGAACAGGCCCAGGCGACCGCGGTAGCCGCTGCCCTCGCAGGCACGGCAGCCCCGGGGGCGCTTGAGCTCGCGGTCCCCGAAGGAGGCGGCATCGACGCCCAGGAAGGAGAGCTCGTCCCGGGAAGGTCGATAGCCCTCGGCGCACTCCGAACACAGGCGCCTCACCAGACGCTGGGCGATCACGCCCTGCACGGCACTGGACACCAGGAAGGGCTGCACGCCCATGTCCAGCAGGCGGGTGATGGCGCTGGGAGCGTCGTTGGTGTGCAGCGTCGAGAAGACCAGGTGCCCGGTGAGCGCGGCCTGAATGGCGACCTCCGCCGTCTCGATGTCGCGGATCTCCCCGACCAGGATGATGTTCGGGGCCGCACGCAGCATGGCCCGCAGGATGCGCGCGAACGTCAGGCCGACGCGGGGATTCACCTGGACCTGGTTGATGCCGGCGATGTGGTACTCGACCGGGTCTTCGGCCGTGATGATCTTGACGTCCGGCCGGTTCAGCTCCGACAGCGCTCCGTAGAGCGTGGTCGTCTTGCCCGATCCTGTGGGGCCGGTCACGAGCACGATGCCGTGGGGACGCTGGATGAGGCGCCGGAACCAGGCGTAGTCCTCGGACTCGAAGCCCAGGTCGGTCAGCTGCAGCAGGTTGGCCGAACGGTCGAGCAGACGCAGCACGATCGTCTCCCCGTGGTTCGAGGGCAGGATCGAGGCCCGCACGTCGACGTCGCGCCCCTCGAGACGAATGCCGATACGGCCGTCCTGGGGCTTGCGCTTCTCGGCGATGTCCATGCTGGCCATGATCTTGAGCCGGGAGAGCAAGGG
>JAUIEE010000265.1 GCA_030428965.1 bacterium
GACCTGGCCACCCTGGCCCGCGCGGTGGCCGACTGCCGGGCCTGCGGGCTGTGCGAAACCCGCACCCAGACGGTCTTCGCGGACGGTTCGGGCCAGGCCCGGGTCCTGTTCGTGGGCGAGGCGCCGGGTCAGAACGAGGACGAGCAGGGCGTCCCCTTCGTGGGTCGGGCCGGAGCCCTCCTGACCGACATCATCACCAAGGGCATGGGCCTGGCCCGGGAAGAGGTCTACATCGCCAACGTCCTCAAGTGTCGCCCGCCGGCCAACCGGGACCCATCCCCGGCCGAAAAGGCGCTCTGCACCCCTTTCCTGGACCGTCAGATCGAGCTCGTGCGGCCCGAAGTCCTGATCACCCTGGGCCTGCACGCCAGCCAGCACGTGCTCGGGAGCACCGAATCCATGGGCCGCCTGCGGGGCCGGGTCCACACCCGGGGCTCGACCCGGGTGGTCGCCACCTACCACCCGGCCTTCCTGCTGCGCAGCCCCCATATGAAGAAGGAGTGCTGGAAGGACATCCAGCTGGCCATGGCCGAGCTGGGCCTTCAGCCCCCCGGGTAGGAGCTCCCGGGTAACCCCGGCCGTTCCCGTCGGTAGGAGGGCCTCGGTTGACCGTCAGCGGGGGGGCAGCTATCCTCCCGCCCCGCCGGCGGCAGCCGCCGCAACCGACGAAGAGACCACGGGTTCCGACCTTCGGACCTGTCCGAACCTCCGCGCGGGGCCAGGACAGGGCAAGGGTCGGCTCGCTCGAGTCGGGAGCTCTTTGGTTTGAACACGCGGGCTCAGGTCCCCCGGGAAGCGCGCCTTCCCGTGCGGCAACGAGTCTCGTCCGGTCCTGACTCACTCTCCTCCGGAGAATCCCCATCCCCTCCAAGAACCTTCCGCGGAGCGCCACCACCTCTGCACGTCACGCGCCGCTGGCCGTCTTTGATCCAAGAACGGCGTCGCGTCCCCGGAAGGACACCGAACCCATGCGCATTCGCTCCCTGTTCGTTACGAGCCTCGTCGCAGTTTCCGTCCTGGCCTGCCGCTCGAATGATCCCGAGCCGACCCCTCAGCCGGCCTCCGAGGCCGAAGCGGCCTCCTGGGATGATTCGGGCACCTTCGAGTCCAGCTTCTCCGAGGCCGCGGAGGTTCAGACCATCGAGGCTTCCTCGTCCACCTTCCAGCCGGCTCCCCAGGGACTGGACGAAACCTCGGAGCGTCTCGACCGCATCCGCCAGCGTCGCGAGTACCTGGCCGGCGAGTTGATCCAGCAGGGCGACGCCCACCTCGAGCGGGGCGACCTCGACAGCGCGCTGCAGGCCTTCGCCGACGCCCTGGACGTCATGCCCTCGAACGAAGAGGCACGCGCCGGTCTGCGCCGCGTCGAGTCCCTCATGGGGGACCGCTTCGCCCAGGCCGGGGAGTTCATCGACGACGCCGTGCAGCGCGAGAGCGTGCGCCGGGCCCAGGCGCGCATCGCCGCCCAGCAGCACGTGACCGACGGGGACAACTTCCTGCGCACCGGGGAGTACGACCAGGCCATCGAGAGCTACCGCCGGGCCGAGACCATCCTGCGCTACCACCCGCTGATCGCCGAAGGCTCCCTCGACGAGGGCCTGGTGTCCGAGAAGCTGGCCAGCGCCGCCCGTCTGGCCGAAGAGGCCGCCGCCGCGGAAACCTACGAGCGCGAGCGCAGCGCCAAGGCCGAACGCGAGGCGCGCGAGGCCGAGCAGCGCCAGTATCGGGAGACCAAGCTGCGCACGCTCTACGCCGAGGCCAACGCCTACTTCAACCGCGAGCAGTACGGCACCGCCGAGTCCCTCGCCGAGCAGATCCTGCTGCTCGATCCCGGCAACGAGACGGCGACCGAGCTGCGCGACATCGCCCAGGCGGCGCGTCACCAGAAGACCAACCAGGAGATCTCGCGGCGCTACCGCGAGAACTGGATCCGCACCTTCGAAGAGCTCGAAACCAGCGCCGTCCCCCAGCAGGACGTGGTGGTGTTCGACGACCTCAAGCGCTGGCGGGAAGTCAGCCAGCGCCGCCCCTACGAGTTCTCCAAGGGCGACGGCAGCGCGGAAGCCGACAAGGAGGCCATCCTCCAGCGTCTCGGCGAGCTGCGCATCCGCCCGCGCTTCGGACAGGACGGGGAGGGAGCGCCCCTCGTGGACATCGCCGACTACCTGCAGCAGGTCACCGGCGTCAACTTCCTCGTCTCCTCCAAGGTGCGCGACGAGCTCGATGAAGACGAGACCGCCGTCTACCTCGACCTGAACGAGCGCAGCGTGCTCAAGACCCTCGACATCATCACCGAGATCAACGAGAGCCTGGCCTACAAGATCGAGGACGGCGTCGTGAAGTTCGTCACCGCCGAGGAGCTGACCGGCGGTCAGGTGCTGCGCATGTACGAGGTGCGTGACCTGATCCGCCCGATCCGCGACTTCCCCGGGCCGGAGATCAACATCGACCCCTCCGGCGGTCCGCCCGAGTTCGACGAGGACATCGAGGAGCGCGAGGCCCTGGTCATCACCGAGGACAGCCTCGACGCCTTGATCCGCGACAACGTGGCCCCCGAGTCCTGGGACGCCGACGTGGCCAACAGCCTGCGCATCTCGGCCGGAACCATGGTCGTCAACCAGACCCCGGAAGTGCACGAGGAGATCCAGACCCTGCTGGACGACCTGCGCGAAGCCACGGGCATCATGGTCGACATCCAGGCGCGCTTCCTGAAAGTCGAGGACAACTTCCTCGAGGACATCGGCGTCGACTTCCGCGGTCTCGGAGCTCCGGGGCAGGGAACCAACTCGTTCTTCAACGACTTCGGCGACACCACGATCCAGCAGGACCTGGGTCAGGAGATCGGACAGGACACCGACCTGGGCGCCTTCTTCGACGACGGTGAGGACGGCGACGTGCGCGCGCGTATCGAGAACCTGTTCGACGGCTTCCTCGGTGACGAGGACGTTTTGACGGGCTCCGGCGGCCTCTCGTTCCAGTGGACCTACCTGAACGACTTGCAGCTCGAGATGGTGCTGCGGGCCGTGTCCAAGTCCGAGCGCATCGAGCTCGTCACCGCTCCGCGCGTCCTGGTCTTCAACACGGCACGCTCGAACCTGACCGTCCTCAACCAGGTCGCCTACGTGCAGGACTTCGACGTGGAGATCGCCCAGGCGGCCTCCATCGCCGACCCGCAGATCAGCGTGATCGAGGACGGCGTGATCCTGGACGTGCGCCCGGTGGTCTCGGCCGACCGACGCTTCGTGACCCTCGAGCTGCGCCCCACCGTGGCCCAGCTGCAGCGCCCGATCTCGACCTTCGTCACCTCCCTCGGTGTGTCGGGTAACTCGGTCACCATCCAGCTGCCCGAGCTCGAAGTCTCGCGCGTGCGCACCTCGGTGCCCATGCCCGATGGCGGCACGGTCCTGCTCGGCGGCTTCAAGGTGCACGAGACCCAGGACCTGCGTTCCGGGGTTCCGTTCCTGAACAAGATCCCCCTCCTCTCGTTCTTCTTCGAGCGCAAGGGGAACTACGTCACCAACCGCAAGCTCCTGATCCTGCTGAAGGCCAGCATCGTCATCCCGCAGGAACACGAGCCGACCTCGGCCCAGATCGGAATCGCGGACTTCCAGCAGCGCTAGCCCCAGGCCCGCGTTTCGCCCCGGCCCCCGGGTACTCCGGGGAAGCCGGGACAGGTCCGTAACTCCACCACGGGAGCGGGGTATCGCTCTCGACCCCCACGCCGGCTTCGTCGCCTGCCGTGGGGACTCTCGTCTTCGTCGCCGCTCCTCCTGACTCATGATGCTCACCCGCGCGTTCTTCTCTTCCCGCCGGGGACTCGGGGCCGCCGGCCTCTGCACGCTCCTCTTCGGCTCCCCCGCCCTGGCCCAGGAAACCGCTCGCCTGACGGCCGACATCGACTTTGCTCGCGGCCTGGCCGTACGCTTCGGCTACGTCGACATGGCCGAGGAGGTCATCACGACCCTCGAAGCCGAAGAGCTACCCGACGAGCTGGAGGAGAAGCTCGGCCTGGCCAAGTGCGACATCTACGCTTCCGGAGCCGGACGCGAGCCCGATGCGGAGAAACGTCTGGAGCTGTACGACAAGGCGGTCGCCTCCTACCTCGAGTTCATCGAGAAGAACCCCTTCTCCGCGCTCTTGTCCGAGGCCGAGCGCTCCTACGTCGACTTCGCCAACCGCTACGCCAGCGCCCTCGAGCGCAGCCTCGAGGAATCGGTCGGTGAAGACGCCGAGGCCAAGCGAGAGAAGATCCGCAGCGTCCTGGAGAACGGGTTGGAGCGCACCGGCGACCTGATCGAGCTGCTCGAGGACCCGGACCTCCCCACCGTCAAGAAGAACGAGAAGTACTCGTTGATGCTCAGCCGAGGTCAGATGCTCCTGACCCTCGCCTCGGTCTCCGCCGAGGGCACGTTCTTCTACAACCAGGCCGAGGAGACCCTCGAGTCCCTGGCCTTCGATGCCGGTGAGCTGACCGGCTGGGGCCTGCGCGCCTACCTCGAGCTGGGCAAGGTCAAGTTCGCCCAGGGCAAGTACCTCGAGGCGACCGACTTCCTCGAGTTCGTGGTCGACACGGTCGTGCCCGAGTCGGAGACAGGCCGTTCGAACGCCGGCTGGGGGGATCTCTCCGCGGACGAACGCGCACGCCGCTGGCAACTGGCCGAGATGGGCAGCGCACCGCTGATCGACGCCTACCGCAACGCCGGAGAGGTCGAAGCCTCCTGCAAGTGGGCCCTGCACGTGTTCAACACCTGGCGCCGCGAGGGCTTCTCCCTCGGCCCCCTGGGCTACCTCTCCCTGATTTCGTCCGCCCGCGCCCTGCTCGAGAGCGGTGGGTTCGTCGGCGGACAGCTCGGCGAGTACGAGTGGTTCCCCACCCTGGAAGAGATGAACAAGGCGGGCTTCCGGGGCCGGCGCGATTCGCGCAGCGCCCTGGACCTGGCCCTCTCGATCGGGCAGCAGGTCAACTCGGAGAACCGCGGGAACGTGCTGCAGCTGTACGCGCAGAAGCTGATCTCCGAGGTCATCGACCGCCCGGGGGTCCAGGTCGATCCGGAGGTCCTCTTCGAGGCGGCCCAGGGGGAGTACTACTCGAAGAACTACGCCGATGCCCACGCCGCGTTCAAGCGCGTGATGCGCGCCATCGGTCCCCTCGACGACGCCCGCCGGCAGGAGTACGGCTCGCGGGTCATGTGGCACATCGGCAGCAGCCTGGACCGCATGGGACGCCCCCTGGAGGCGGCCATGGCCTTCCGGGAGGGAGCGACGACCTGGAAGAGCGACCCCGAATTCGGGCCCAAGAACGCCAAGGGCTACTACGAGGCCATCAGCACGGCCCGCCGCGCCGCGCCCGACGACGAGACCTTCGCTTCGATGCGCTCCGAGGCCGAGAACCTGCGCCTGGAGCTCCAGGAGGAAGGCGACACCGGTGACATCCTGTTCCGCCAGGGCGATCGCGCCTACAGCGCCGGGGACTACGAGGAGGCACGCAAGAAGTACCTCGAGGTCGAGCCCAGCCAGCGCGTCTACGAGGAGGCCATCGCCAAGGCCGCCCTGTGCCTCTACAAGCAGAAGGACACCGACGGGGCCGCCGAGGAGTTCCGCTCCTACATCGAGGACTTCATCACCGACGCGCGCAACGCGCTGCCCCCCGGAGACACCTCCAAGCTGGCCGCCCGCAACAAGGCCCGCGCCCAGGCCACGTTCTACCTAGGGCGGATGGCCTTCGACGCGATGGACTTCGACGAGGCCATTCGCTGGATGGCGGGCTACCACGAGAAGTTCCCCGCCCAGACCGACTACGGGCCGCCGGCGCTCTACATGGTCGTGCTGGCCCAGCTCGCCAAGAAGGACCTCGAGGCGGCCAAGGCGACCCAGGCGCAAATGACCGAACACTTCGCGTCGCACACGCGCACGGGAAGTGCGGCCCTCAAGATCTTCGGAGTGCTGAAGGCCGAAATGGCCAAGGCCGAAGCGGCGGGTGACGCAGAGGCAGCACGCGGCCTCAAGCAACAGATGCTGGAGTACCTGCACCTGGGCAACAGCCTCACGAGTCCTCCGAGCTTCGCCAACCTGCGCACCGAGTCGATCCTGTGCATCGAGCTCGAGCTGTGGCCCGAAGGCGAGCAGGTGCTCGCCAACATGCTGCAACACTTCGGTGACGATGCCGAGTACGAGCGGGAGATCGAACGCTACGTGCGGCCCGACCTGGGCCTGTGCCTGCTCGAGCAGACCAAGGTGCCCGAGGCTTTCGAAGTGCTCGACTCCCTCGTCCCCGACCCCGACGACGAGTCCGACACGCGCAAGCCTTCGGCGGAGGTGGTCGAGAACTGGTGTCGCTCGGTCTGCGGCTGGGTCACCGGCAGCGCCGACGAGATCGTCGAAGTTCCCGGAGTCGGGGGCGCCGACAACTTCGAGAAGGCGCTCACCTACTGGCTGCGGCTCGAGAGCCGTGAAGACAAGTGGACCTGCGCCTGGTACCGACTGACCTTCGGTCGCACCTACTGCTCCTACCAGTGGAGCAAGCTGGACAGCTCGAAGAGCTCGAGCGCCAAGGCGCGCATCGAGGAGCTGCGCCAGTTCCTCGAGGATCCGGGCCTGGGCCCGATCGCCGAGGAATGCGGCGACGAAGTCCTGCGCAAGCGCTTCCTGTGGCTGTGGGACAAGGTCAAGTGAGCCCTCGACACCCAGAAAAGGCGCCTGGAGCCACTCCGCCCTGCCCCCGAGGCAGGGCGCAACTTCTTCGTTGTGGGCCCTACCGACACGGCTAGAATACTCGCCCGCCGAAATCCCATGATGACAGCCAAAAACTCCCCCCGACGCGGCCTGAAGACCTGGATTCGAGCCCTTGGCGTCCTGGCCATGTTCGCCGGTGCCGACGTCGCCCTGGCGCAGTCCGCCGGGCGGCCCGATCAGGTCCTGTGGCGCAACCGCAAGGGTGCCTTCAGCACGCTCACGGGCGAGGTCATCGAGAACAACCTGACGCGCACCGTCGTCCTCGGCAGCAACGGCAAGGAAGTGGCCAAGGACGCCGGCGAAATCGAACGGGTCACCTT
>JAUIEE010000266.1 GCA_030428965.1 bacterium
GGGCGCCGACAACTCCGAGGCCCCCGCGGCCGACGACGTGCGCGTCGGGAGCCAGATCGTCGCCTTCTACAACTGGGCCGAGAACGTCGGCGCCGGTGTCTCCGGCAACTTCATCTACGCCGCCCACGGCGGTGTCTACCGCTCGGTCAGCGGACCCCAGGGCCCCATGGTCCTCGGTCGCGGAGACGGCTACGCCGTCGCCCAGAACGTCAGCGTCGGCACGCTCGAAACCAGCGTGCGCGCCATGTACCAGCGCAAGGACCGCGAGCGCGAGAGCCGCTAGGAGACACACCATGCAAGCAACCAAACTCATCCTGCCTAGCCTGGCCCTGGGCGCAGCGGCCCTGTTCGTCACCCCGCCCGAAGCCGTCGGCTTCAACAAGCTGGGCGGTTCCCTGAACATCGGTCAACGCGATTGGCGCCTGCGCAACAACTTCCAGGACGGCGCCGCCAACAACAACCTGACCCCCGACGCCAACTGGCCCGGGCACCAAGGCGCCGCCATGTCCCTGTGGAAAGCCGCGGCCGAATGGGGCAGCGGCCCCCACGGCGACGGCAGCGGCGACCCGTCCCAGGGAGTCGTAGGTAGCGGCCTGGCCGACTTCGACTTCGCCTTCGGCGGCAACGCGCTCGGCGCCGGCAACGGCGATGACAACATCGTCTCCACCATCCCGGCCTGCGGCGGCGGAACCTTCGCCTTCGTGTCCGGCGGCGGCGGCAACTGGGAGATGCGCTTCTGCGAGGAGTGGACCTGGTCCGACGGCCCCGAGCTCGCCAACGGCGGGCGGATCGACATCCAGGGCATCGCGACCCACGAATTCGGTCACTCCCTGGGTCTGGATCACCAGGTCGGCAGCGCCGTGATGAAGCCCTCCACCTTCAACGGCAACGACTCACGCAACCTGTTCAACGACGACCGCAACGGCCTGCAGTGCATCTACGGGGCCAAGTCGGCCACCAAGCCCGAGATCACGGCAGTCTCCGTCAACGGGGACACGATCACGATCACGGGATTCAACTTCGACGCCGTCGACAACCAGATCTGGTTCACCAACGCCAACGTCACCGACTGGAACGCGGATCCGATCGTGCGCTTCAACGGCGTCGCTTCGACCGCCGGCGGAACGATGATCGAAGTCTGTGCCGCGGGAGACGCCGGTCCCGGCGACATCCACGTGCGTACACCCGGCAACGACGGAGCCAACCTCTCCAACGGCTGGCCGCTGGACATCACCCACAACCCCGTCGACGCGACGGCTTCGTTCCACAACGGCACGGCCTGCAACACGTCGAACTACACGGTCGTCACCCCGCCTCGGGTGGGCCTCGACTGGGTCTCGACCATCACGGTCGACCCGGGCATCGACCGCACGCTCCTCGCCATCAGCCTGGGCAGCCCGGCCTGCCACCCGGGCGGCTTCAAGCCGGCCATCCTCAACGGCACCGAGCTCCTGGCCCTGCCGCCGTACGTCCTGCCCCACGATCAGGACGACTTCGGCAACCACGTGATTCCGGTCTCCTACGACTGCGACATCATCGGCCAGAGCTTCTGCACCCAGGGCTTCGGCCTGTCCTTCGGGCCCTTGGTCCGCACGGGCTACAACGCCCAGATCGTCACGGTCGGCAACCGGGTTCCCTAGGCGCCACCGCGACCACGAATCGCGGCCGGCAGGTCCCCCTCGGGGCCTGCCGGCCTTTTTCGTGAACTCCGCGCGGCCCATCCGACCTCGGGCCCTCGAGCCGGGTAGGGTTCGAAGCCGGAGGGTGGGGCTCCGGCGCCGCCCTGGGGCCCTGGCCCCCGAATCGGGCCACCGCGCACTCCTCCCGGCCACGCTCCGAATGAGAATGCAGCAGATGATCGGGCTCGCCGCCCTGACCTTGGCCACCGCGGCCGGCCTCGGCCAGGCGCAGATCCAACGCCTCGACCTGGAACAAATGGTCGGATTCACGAGCGATGTGGTCCACGGCCAGATCATCGACGCGACCGTCTTTCGCTCCGGCGATGACGAACGTGGCCTCTTCTACTACACCCGGCTGACCGTGCAGGGCCACTCCCTGGCGACGGGCCACGGCAGCACGGTGGACGTCCTGTTCCTTGGGGGCTGGATCAACGAGACCGAGGGCGCCGACTATTCCGAGGCTCCTTCCGCCGACGACGTCCAGGTCGGGAACAAGGTCGTGGTCTTCTACAACTGGGCCGAGAACGTCGGCGCCGGCGTCTCGGGCAACTTCATCTACGCCGCCCACGGGGGCCTCTACCGCACGCTCGACGGACCTCAGGGTCCGATGGTCCTGGGGCGCGGGGATGGCTACGCCATCGCCCAGAACACGCGCGTTGCGGCCCTCGAGTCGAACCTGGAATTCCTCTACCGCCGCAAGGCTGAACAAGAGAGCCGCTAGGGAGAGCTGAGACCATGAAGACTCGACTCCTCCTTCCGGGTGTCGCCCTGTCCGCGGCCATGCTCTTCGTCGGCCCTCCCCAGCGGGCTGCCGGCTTCTCCAAGCTGGGGGGCACCCTGGGGCTGAACCAGAGGGACTGGCGCATCCGCAACTCCTTCGCCGATCCCACGGCCAACGACAACCAGACCCCCCACCCGAACTATCCCGGTGCCCAGGGTGCGACCATGGCCCTCTGGAAGGCAGCGGCGGAATGGGGCAGCGGTCCCCACGGGGACGGCAGCGGAGACCCCAACCAAACGACGATCGGAGACGGTGGAGCGAACTTCGACTTCGCCTGGATGGGCAACGCCCTGGGGGGAGGCAACGGGGACGACAGCATCGTCTCCACGGTTGCCTCCTGCGGCGGCGGTGTGTTCGCCTTCGTGTCCGGGGGCGGATTCAACTGGGAGATGAAGTTCTGCGAGGAGTGGACCTGGGACGACGGTCCGGGCTTCGCGACGGGAGGTCGCATCAACCTCCAGGGTGTCGGCACCCATGAGTTCGGTCATGCCCTGGGCCTCGGGCACCAGAACGGCAACGCGGTGATGAAGCCTTCGACGTTCGACGGCGACGACCAGCTCAACCTGTTCAACGACGACAAGAACGGGGTGCAGTGCATCTACGGCGTCAAGGCCGCCGACAAGCCGACGATCACCGGGGTCGTGGTCCAGGGAACGTCGATCATCCTGACGGGAAGCGACTTCGATGCCACCGACAACGAGCTGTGGTTCACGAACGCCAACCTCACCGACTGGAACGCTGATCCCCGCGTCCGGCTGTTCGGCGTCGCCTCCACCCTCGGAGGAACGCGCATCGAGACCTGCATCCCCGGGGACGCCGGCCCGGGCAACGTGCTCGTCCGCCGACCCGGCGTGACCGGCGCCGACCTATCGAACGCCTTTCCGGTCGACCTGACCCACAACCCGATCGACGCCGGCTCCCAATTCCACAACGGCAACGGCTCCAACCTGGCGAACTACAGCGTCACGACCCCTCCGGTCGTCGGTCGCAACTGGGTCTCGACGATCGACCTCGAGCCCGGCATGCAGCGCAGCCTGCTGGCCATCAGCCTCGCCACACCGGCCTGCCACCCGGGCGGCTTGACCCCCGGCATCCTCGGCGGCACGGAGCTGTTGGCCCTACCGCCCTACGTGCTCCCCCACAGCCAGGACGCCTCGGGCAACCACTCGATCGCGATCCCCTACGACTGCGACCTGCTCGGCCAGGACTTCTGCACCCAGGGATTCGGCCTTTCCTTCGGGCCCCTCACACGCACCGGCTTCAACGCCCAGATCGTCACCGTGGGCAACCGGCGCCCCTAGGGCCCGGTTTTGCGGAGAGCTTCCCGGAGGACCCTGGGCCCGGGCCCCACGGCGAGCGGCACTCTCCGGGTCCGAAAGCCACCCGAACAGCCCCGATTGTGGGTAAACTCGTCTTCTACGCCCCCCCAGGGCTCGAGAAGGCCCCTTTTGGGGAACACGAGCCCGCCTGAGTCTCTCCCTTTGGGTAAGGACTGCGCCCTGTTTCCGGGTGCCCTCGCCCCGACCCTCTCCCCCAGCGATGCGATGAAGAAAGCCCTCACCCTCGGTGTCCTGGCCCTCCTGGCCTGCGCGAGCCTCGGCCTGGCCCAGATCCAGCGCCTGACTCTCGATGAGATGATCGACGCCACCAGCGACGCGGTCTACGGCCAGATCATCGAATCCAACGTCTTCCGCTCCGGCGACGCCGAGCGCGGGATCTTCTACTACACCCAGCTGACGGTTCAGGGTCGCTCCATGAAGACCGGGGCCAACACCACGGTGGACGTGATGTTCCTCGGCGGCTGGATCAACGAGAACGAGGGCGCCGACAACTCCGAGGCCCCCGCGGCCGACGACGTGCGCGTCGGGAGCCAGATCGTCGCCTTCTACAACTGGGCCGAGAACGTCGGCGCCGGTGTCTCCGGCAACTTCATCTACGCCGCCCATGGCGGTGTCTACCGCTCGGTCGCGGAGACGGCTACGCCGTCGCCCAGAACGTCAGCGTCGGCACGCTCGAAACCAGCGTGCGCGCCATGTACCAGCGCAAGACCCAAGAGCGCGAGAGCCGCTAGGAGACACACCCTTGAAGATCACGCGCTTCCTTCTCCCCACCCTGGCCCTGGGAGCCGCCGCGGCGCTGTACGGCCCCCAGCAAGAGGCCCACGGTTTCTCGAAGCTGATCGGGAGCCTCGGCATCGCCAAGCGGGACTTCCGCATCCGCAACGGCTTCGCCGACTCCACGGCCAACAACAACAACACCCCGGACCCCAACTACCCCGGCGCCCAGGGAGCCGTCATGGCCCTCTGGAAGGCGGCGGCCGAATGGGGCAGCGGTCCCCACGGGGACGGCAGCGGAGATCCGACCCAGGCCAACCTGGGGGACGGCGGAGCCAACTTCGACTTCGTCTACATGGGCATTTCCCTGGGCGGCGGTACCGGTGACGACAACATCGCCTCGGTGACGAGCTCCTGCAGCGGCGGCGTCCTGGCCTTCGTGTCGGGAGGTGGCTCGAACTGGGAGATGAAGTTCTGCGAGAACTGGGTCTGGGACGACGGCCCGGGCTTCGCTCCGGGAGGTCGCTTCAGCATCCAAGGCGTGGGAACCCACGAGTTCGGACATGCCCTCGGCCTGGGGCACAGCTCTCCGCCCGCCGTCATGAAACCCTCCACGGGCTCGGGAAATGACCAGCTCAACCTGTCGGCCGACGACAAGGCCGGGGTGCAGTGCCTGTACGGCGTCAAGGCAGCCGACAAGCCGACGATTACCGGGGTCAGCATCAGCGCCGACGTGATCACCCTCACCGGAACCAACTTCGACGCCAGCAACAACGAAGTCTGGTTCACGCCCTCCGCGGAGACGCCCTGGAACGACGACCCCCGGGTGCGCCTCTTCGGCGTCGCTTCGACCCTGGGGGGAACGCGCATCGAGACCTGCATCCCCGGTGAAGCGGGCCCCGGCAACGTCATGGTCCGTCGCCCGGGCACGGATGGCTCCGACCTTTCCAATGCCTATCCGGTGGACATCTCGGTCACCCCGGTCGACGCCGAGGCCGCCTTCCACAACGGCACCGGCTGCAACCTGGCCAACTACACCGTCACCGAGCCCCCCGTCGTCGGCGGCAACTGGGGCTCGGACATCGTGCTCGAGCCGGGCATGGAGCGCAGCCTGCTGGCCATCAGCCTGACGAGCCCGGCCTGCCACCCCGGCGGGTTCAAGCCCTCCATCCTGGGGGGGACCGAGCTCCTGGCCCTGCCCCCCTACCTGCTCCCCCACGACCAGAACGAGACCGGTCGGCACGTGATCCCCATCGCCTACGACTGCGACCTGGTCGGCCAGGACTTCTGCACCCAAGGCTTCGGCCTGTCCTTCGGGCCCTTGGTCCGCACGGGCTTCAACGCCCAGATCGTGACCGTCGGCAACCAGCTCCCCTGAGCGAGCTCACCGCGCGAGCGGTGCTCTCCCCACTCCCCCAACTCGCTCCATGAAAGCCCAGTCTGTTCTCTGCACCCTGACCCTCGGCCTCGGTGCCGTGCTTCTTCTCCCTCCCGACCTGAGCGTGAGCTTCACGACCATCGGCGGCTCCCTCAGCGCCGAGTCCCAGCGAGACTTCCGCGTACGCAACCAGTTCCGGGATTCCGCCTCCAACAACAACCTGACCCCCGACCCCATGTTCCCGGGCTGGCAGGGGGCCGACATGGCCATCTGGAAGGCAGCCGTCGAGTGGGGCAGCCGCCTGCACGGGGACGGAAGCGGCCAGCCGGGGCAGCTGCTGGGAGAAGGCGGAGCCAACTTCGACTTCTCCTGGCAAGGACGGGCGGCAGGTCCGGGACAGACCAACCACAACATCGTGGGCGTCGAGGAGTCCTGCGGCGGCGGCGTGCTCGCCTTCGTCGAGACGCCGATCAACAACGGCTGGCGCATGAAGTTCTGCGACGACTTCACCTGGTCCGATGGGCCCGGCAACGCACCTGGGGGACAGTTCAGCATCCAAGGCGTGGCGACCCACGAGTTCGGTCATTCGCTCGGTCTGGGCCACAGCGTCTTCCCGGCGGTCATGAAGCCCTCCACGGGGTCCGGCAACGACCAGTACAACCTCGCCGCCGACGACAAGGCCGGCGTGCAGGCCATCTACGGAGTCGCTTCCGCCAGCAAGCCGGTCATCACGGACATCCAAGCGGTGTGCACCGGCGTGATCGAGATCACCGGCAGCAACTTCTCGGACACCGGCAACGAGGTCTGGTTCACCAACGGGGGAGTCTCCGGCACCAGCACCGATCCTCGCATCCGCGCCCTCGACGTCGCCTCGACGGCCGGCGGCACCAGGATCGTCGTGGGCATCCCAGCCGGAGCAGGTCCCGGCGACGTCCTCGTCAAGCAGGACGCGATCGGTCACGAGACCCTCTCCAACGCCTGGCCCTTCGACCCGCCGGTCGGCGCCGACGGCACGGCCATCACGCGCAACGGCAGCGGCAGCAACGCCGTGTGCTTCACCCAGGTCAGCCCGCCCAACATCGGCGAGCCCTGGGAGACCGCCGTCGCCCTCAAGCCCCAGGACGATCGCAGCCTGGTCGCCGTCAGCCTCAACGGAGC
>JAUIEE010000267.1 GCA_030428965.1 bacterium
CAGCCAGATCTGCATGTCGCCCTTCTTGGGCGAAGCCGGATCCAGCTCCCACTGATCGCGCCAGTTGAGCTGGTGGGTCAGGGTGATGAACTTGACCCCGAGCAGGGTGCAGAGCAAGAGGGCGAACACGGCCAGGGGAAGCTCGAGGCGCTCGAACTTGCCGCTGTAGCGCAGGTCTTCGCGCCGCAGGTGAGAGGAGACCTTGGCCGCGCCCAGCTGGGACAGGGCCGCCCCGTAGGCGATCACCAGGGCCTGGGGATCGTCGGCGCCCTCGACGGGAGGGACCGCGTAGAGCGGTTGCACCGGAAGATCGACCAGGGTCTCTTCGTCGCTCAGCCCCGGCAACTCTCCGCCGCACAGGAAGATGGTCTCGATCGTGTTCTCGGTGCGCGCGCCGAGCACGGTGCGACTCAGCTCGCGACGGATGCGCTGAGCAGTCTGCGCCAGCTGCCGTCCGGCGTCGGCCGCCTCTTCCGTCTCGCGGGCTTCCGGCTCCAGCGAATCCTCTTCGTCCAGGTCGACCGACACCTCCTTGGGCACGATCATCCGTCCGCCGCGAATCGCGCGGATCGAGGCCAGGCGTCCGCCGTCGACGAGCACCACGACCGTGGTCGCGTCTCCGATGTGCACCAGGAGCTGGGCCGAGTCCCCTTCCAGGACCCCGGCCTCGTAGGCCGCGTTGAAAAGAGCCGTACCGTCGAGCTCGGCATCGTTGGCCTCCAGCCCGGCCTCCTCGCAGGCGGCCAGCTGCATGGCCAGGCGTTCCTTGGGCAGGGCCGAGACCAGGAGACTCGACTGGACCCCGGGCTTCGAGGCGACCACGTGGAAGTCGACGATGACGTCGTCGATGTTCCACTGGGGCAGGTCGTTCTCGATCTCGAACTTGATGACCTCCTCGATCTTGGCGCGGTCGTCGAAGGGCAGGGTGATCGTGCGAAAAGCCGCCAGCCCCGAGTCCACCGCCAATCCCACGCCGTCGCCCGAGATCTTCTTCTTCTTGACCGCTCTACGCAGGCCCTGCGCGACGAACTCCACGGGGTCTTCGCCGTAGGGGATCTCGCCGGAGGCGTGCGCGATCACCTTGTGCTTGCGCGCACTGCCGTCGAGAGCGATCAGATGAAAGCTCCGCTGGTCGATGTGGATGCCGCAGGACTTGGCCATGGGGATTCTCAGGGAGTGGGTGGGTTCCCACCGGCCAGGCGATCGAACTCCTCGACGCGCTCCGGGGGCAGCACGTACTTGCGGATCAGGTCTCGGCAGCTGAGCCCGAGCTCGATCAGCTCCGGCTCGAGCTCATCGACGTACTGCGCCTTCAAGGATTCGATGTCCTGATGGTAACGGTCGAGCAGGAAGCGCAGGTGCTGGCGCTCCTCACCCGACAGGTCGAAGTTCGCGATCAAGTGTTCCTCGTAAGCCGCGAAGGGACGCGGCGTCGCCGGTTCCTCGAAGAGAGGGCCGGCGAGGACCCCTCCAGAAAAGCCGGCGAGGAAGCATATCGCGGCCAGAATCACCAGCCAAAGCCGCAGGGAGCTCATTCTTCCTCGTCTTCCTCCACCTCGTCCTCGGAGAGCTTCTTGGGCGCCTGCAGACGCACGTCGACGGGCGCTTCCTTCTCCCAGGGCGGTCGGTACTGGGCATCCAGCCCGGATCCCTCGGGCAGGCTGCTGCGCTGGATGGCGATCGAGAAGCAGAACAGAAGTCCGGCAGCGACGGCGCACAGCCGCAGCACGAACGGCATCAGGACTTCCTCGCGCTCGCCGTGGACCGGCGCGCCCGGGGCGACGCCCTGGCCGGTGTCCCCGGCAAAGGCCCGTCGCGCCACATGGGCGGCAAAGCCCTGGGGCACCAAGACGTCGGGGCGCGCGGCCTCGGTGAACCAGCGCTTCAGGCTCTTGCCGTCCTTGGCCGCTTCGCGGCAGCCGGGGCAACCCAAGAGATGCTGGCGCAAGGGCGCGGACTGTTCCTCGGACAGCTCGCCGTCGAGATAGCTCGGCACGAGCGAACGGGCGTTGTTGCAGGAAAGCTTCACGGTGCGTACCTCATCGTCGGTTCACCCTTCCCCATACTCCGGATACAGCCGAATCAAGGCCTGCTTGAAGCGGGCGCGGGCCCGGAACAAGCGCGACTCCACGGTCCCGATCGAGATCGCGAGCATCTCGGCCATCTCCTGATAACTCATGTCCTCGAACTCCCGCAGGATCAGGACCGTGCGGAAGATCTCCGGCAGCTCCTCCAGGACCCGATGGGTGACCTGGGCGATCTCCTCGCGATCGAGGTTGGCCCCGGGGGCCGGACTCGAGTCGGAGGCGCCGGGAGAGCCGGTCGTGCCGGTGCCGGGCTCCGATCCCAGCTCGGGATCCTCGACGGTGCGCACCGGGTTGCGACCGGCGCGCTTGAGGAAGTCGAGGGCGGTGTTCACGGCGATGCGGTGCAGCCAGGTCGAGAACGAGCTCTGGTGCTGGAAGGTCTCCAGGCGGTGGAAGGCCTTGATGAAGGTGTCCTGGACGATGTCCTCGACCTCCACGGCGCGCTGGGTGTAATGGCGCACGAGACCGAAGATGCGGTCCTGGTAGCGCTCCACGAGCAGCTGGAACGAGAGCTGGTTGCCCTCCAGCGTCTCGCGGACCAGAGAGGCGTCTTCCCGTTTCGCAGGGTGCATGACGAGTGTCCCCATCGGCGCCTTGGACGCCGGGGGTGTGGGTCTATTCCCGCGGGTCGGCCGGAGTCGCCGATTGTCCACGGGGCAGCTCGAAGCCCTCGAGGAGGTGCCCGAGCTTGGCCTTCTTCGTACGTAAGTAGTTGATATTGTTCGAATTAGGCTCGGTAAACAGAGGCACCTGGCCGTCCAGCTCGAGGCCGTAGCCGGCCAGGCCGTGGATCTTCTTGGGGTTGTTCGTGAGGATCCGCATCCTCCTCACCCCCAGGAAATGGAGCACCTGGGCCCCGATCCCGTACTCGCGCAGGTCGGCGGAGAAGCCCAGGGCCTGGTTGGCCTCGACCGTGTCCATCCCCTCGTCCTGCAGCCGGTAGGCCTTCAGCTTGTTGGCCAGGCCGATCCCACGCCCCTCCTGGCGCAGGTAGAGCAGCACCGCCGGCCCCTCGGCCTTGGCCAGTTGGTCCATGGCCTGGTGCAGCTGGGGCTCGCAGTCGCAGCGCTGGGACCCGAACACGTCCCCGGTCAGGCACTCCGAGTGCACCCGCACGGTGACCGTCTCCTCCACGGCCCGGCGGGGACCGTCCAGGCCCGGCCCCGGCATTCCCCGGGTCAGGGCGACGTGCTCCCGGCCGTCCACCTTGGAGCGGAAGACGTGGGCCAGGAACTCGCCGTGACGGGTCGGCAGGGGCACGTCCATGACCTCGGGCTCGATCAGGCGCTCGTGCCGCCGTCGCCAGGCGATCAGGTCGGCGATGGTGCAGATCTTCAGCCCGTGACGCTCGGCGAACACCTCCAGCTGGGGCATCCGCGCCATGGAGCCGTCGTCGTTCATGACCTCGCAGATCACGCCCGACTCGGACCTGGCCCCCGCCAGGCGCGCCAGGTCGACGATGCCTTCGGTCTGTCCACCGCGCACCAGCACCCCGCCGTCCTTGGCCCGCAGGGGGAAGATGTGACCGGGGCTGACGACGTCCGAGGGCTGCGCGTCGGCCCGGCAGGCCACCTCGATCGTGCGGGACCGATCGGCCGCGCTGATCCCCGTGGTGACCCCCTGGGCCGCTTCGATCGACACGGTGAAGTTCGTCCCCATGCGGCTCTTGTTGCCCTCGACCTGGGGCCGCAGCTCGAGGCGATCGCAGAGCTCCCCGGACATGGGCATGCAGATCAGCCCTCTCGCCTCCCGGGCCATGAAGTTGATGGCCTCGGGGGTCACGTGCTCGGCCAGCATCGCCACGTCCCCCTCGTTCTCCCGGGAGGGGTCGTCGACGAGGATGATCATGCGCCCGCTGCGTAGCTCATCGAGGATCTCGGGGATGGTCGCCATGGGGAATCGAGTCAGAAGGGGTCGTTCGGAGCCTGGTTCCGCGCAGGCCAACGGGTCATAGTAACGTCCCATGGAAGCCAGGTCGAAACGGGGGCCCCTCGGTGCGCTCGCCCTGACCCTGGGCGCCTTGGGGCTCGGGGCCTGCCAGGGCACACCGCAGGCTGCGGAGGGTCGAGAGAATCCCCGGGCCGCCCTGAGATCGGGAACCCGGGGGGTGCGCATCGAGTTGCCCTCGGGACCGGAGTTCCTGGAGATCCAGAGCCTCGAGACCACCCGCGATCTGGACGGGGGCCGGCTCCTGGAGCTGCTCGAGCACCCCGACGACCGGGTCCGGGTCCAGGCGGCACGGGCCCTGGGACGCTTCCCCTTCCCCGATTTCGGGAGCGAGGTCACCCGCGCTCTCTGCTCGGCCCTCGAGGATGCCGTCCCCGAGGTGCGCTACGCTGCCGCCTTCGCCCTGGGCCTGCGGGGCGACCCCGACAGCGCCGGGGTGCTCTCCGCCTACCGCAACGACCGCGATCCCCAGCTGCGCGCCCGCGTGATCGAAGCCGCGAGCCGCGTCGGCCGACCCTCGATCCACCTCGATCTCCTCGGCGGTCTCCTGGACTCCGACCTCGTCGTGCGCATGGAGACGGCGGTCGCCACGGCACGCTGGGACCCCACCGGGCCCGACGCCGATGCCGTGGACCGCGCCCTCGTGGACGCCCTGCGGCCCTACGAACCCGGGGAGGGGAACCGCTTGCGCGAGCCCCGTCAGGTCGAGCCCGAGCTGGCCTGGAAGATCCTGTTCGCCCTGTCGCGACGCTCCGCGGAGCTCGGCAAGGGGGCCTTCCTCGAGTACGCCTCGTCGGATCACCCCCTCGAGCAGCTGTTCGCCGTGCGCGGTCTGGCCCGCATCGCCCCGGACGAAACCACGCGCAAGGCCCTCGGCCGCGTGCTCGAGACGAGGCCTACGGACTGGCGCGTCGCCTACGAGGCGGTCCTGGGTCTGGGTCGAGGGGGTGGGAAGGCCCCAAAGGTGCTGCTCGACTTCGTCGAGCACGACAACGCCCACGTTCGCGCCGGGGCCCTGGCGGCCCTCGGCTCCTTCAAGGAAAGCCAGAGCGAAGTGCTCGCACGCCTGCGGCGCGGCCTGCTCGACGTCTCGGCCAACGCCCGGGTTGCGGCCCTGGAGGCCATGGTGCGGCTGGTACCGGCCTCGGAGCGGATCGAGCTGCTCGAGAGCTTTGCCGCCAAGGGGGATCCGATCGAACGGGCCGGGGCCGCTCGCTCCGCCCGACACGCCGCAGGTCCGGCCGCCCTCGAGCTCCTGCGCGGCCTGATCGCGGACGCGCACCCCCGGGTCGCCGGGGCCGCCGTGGAGTCGCTCGCCTTCCTGGACCCCCAGACCGCACGTCCGCTCCTGCACGAACTGCTCGGGACCGAGGACAACGGCCTGCGCCTGGCCGCCGTGCTGGCCCTGCGCGAAGAACCCAGCAGCGAGGACCTCGAGCCCCTCGAACAGGTCTTCGAGGCCTCGCAGGGGGACATCTCGACCGAGATCGCTTTCAACGTGGTGCGCAACCTGGGAGAGATCGGCGGTGAGAGGGCCCGGGACTTCGTGCGGCGCCGCCTCGGGGATGGGCGCGCCCACGTGCGCCGGGTCGCCCGGGAGGTGCTCGAGGCATCCTTCGGCCTGGCCCCCAGCGAGCTGGGCTCGCCCCGGGGAGAGCCCTTCGATCCGGGCGGCGAGGTTCCGCTGGCGGGGCGCGACTACCCCCGCTGGACCCACAACCCGATGGTCGAGGTGCGCACGAGCCGCGGCTCGATGGTGTTCGAGCTGTTTCCCGCCGACGCTCCGGTGCACGTGCACAACTTCCTCACCCTGGCTGAGGCCGAGGCCTACGACGGCCTCGACTTCCACCGGGTCGTGCCCGACTTCGTCATCCAGGGGGGCGACTACCGGGGGGACGGCAACGGAGCCTCTCCATGGCAGGGCACAGCCCTGCGCCAGGAGTTCAACGCCCGCAAGTACGGCCGCGGGGCCCTGGGGATGCCCCGCAACGAGGACGTCGACAGCGGCGGAAGCCAGTTCTTCGTGACCCATCGACCCACGCCCCACCTCGACGGGCTCTACACCCTGTTCGGTCAGCTGCGGGTGGGTGGAGACGTGCTGGACGCCATCGAAGTCGGGGATCGAATCCTCGACGTGCGCCTCCTGCGCTAGGGGAAAGTCCCCGGACAGACGGTGGAGAGGGCGGGGAGAACCCCCGGCCCTCCTGTGGAAAAGTCGCCGAATAGGCGATGTAAACGCCCACCAAAAAGAGACTTAGGTCTTTCCACAAAACCTGAGGAGGTTGTGGGTAAGCGGATTGAACTCCGCGGGCTCGGTCGGCCGATAGCTCTGGGTGCCCCGGAGCATCTCTCTCACCCTGGACACGGCGCATCCATCGTGAACTCCCCGACACCGCACCCCAGACTGGCTTTTTGGACCCTCACGATCACGCTCGGCCTCGGGCTCTGGTACCAGACCCGACGCCTGCAGGTGATCCACAACCGCATCGGGGAGCTCGAGGATCAGAACGTCGACGAGAACTCCCTGCGTCGCGCCCTGCGCAACGAGCTGGCCGGGGTTCATGAGGAACTGACCGTGATCCGGCTCGACCTGGTCGCGGCCACCGACGAGGCCGAGCGCGCCTACGAGCTGGCGGACCGGGTCAACCTGGCCGAGAACCGGCTCGGGGACATGGGGCAGGTCATGGAAGCCCAGGCCTCGAGCCTGTCCAACCTGGAGCAGGCCCAGGCCAGCTTCGGACCCGAGGAGCTCGAACGACAGCTCAACGAGCGGGACGACCGGCTCTTGCGCCGCTGGGAGTCCTTGTCCGAGCTGGTCTCCACCGCCCACCGCACCGCCACCGAGAGCCGCCAGCGCGTCGCCCTGCTCGAGCACGACGCGACCCGGGACCTGCAGCGCATGTGGCGCGACCTCGTCGGGCCCGTCGTCCAGCTGGCCGGCGAGAGCAGCGTGGGCAGCGGCGTGCTCTTGCGCTCCATCGAGAACGGCGACGGCACCTTCACGACGTACCTG
>JAUIEE010000268.1 GCA_030428965.1 bacterium
TGACCGAGCTCGCCGGCCTCCCCGACGCGCCGGAGTTCCGCGGCGTCTCGCTGCTCCCGTGGCTTCACGGCGAGGACGCCGAGCACCCGCCGACCTTCTTCGAGAAGCACCGCAAGTCGGACGCCGCTCAGAAGGGCATGGTGCTGTGGCCCTACAAGGTCCACGTCACGCTGCCCTTCGAGCAGTGGAACAACGAAGAGGGCTACTTCAAGGCCGGCTTCTTCGACGACTCGGTGGATCGAATCTTCGACCAGGAGACCTTCACCAACGCGGGCGACGAGAGCACGTTCTTCGGGGACTTCGATCAGTATTGGAGCGAGGTGTTCCCGTTCGACGGCAACAACCACTTCCTCATCGATCCTCTGGTGGACGTGGACTACGACGGCTCCCAGGAGATTCGGGCCTGGTATGGGATGGTGGACCTGCCGCTCTCCTCCGACCTCAACCTGATCGCTGGCGCTCGCGTCGAGTCGGCGGAGATTCAAACCGTCATCGATCCGGAAGAGAACGCCACCTGGTTTCCCCCTGGATTCGACGATCAGGTCCAGCTGGAGGCCGGAGATCCTGCCGCCAACGCGGATTTCAGTGCGGATGAAATCCTACCTGCTTTCAGCTTCGTCTATCAGGCGACGGACAAGCTCACGGTGCGCGCCGCCTACACGGAGACCGTCGCCCGGCAAACGTTCCGCGAGCTCACGCCCATTCTTCAGCAGGAGTTTCTTGGCGGACCGATCTTCATTGGTAACCCTGACCTGATCCAGAGCAGTCTCAAGAATTACGACCTGCGGCTCGACTACACGCCCTACGAGGGAGGCCTGTTGTCGATGTCCCTGTTCCACAAGGACATCGACGATGCCATCGAGTTTGTCCAGGATCAGACGAGCACGGCCATCAACTACACCACGGCTCGAAACTACCCGGAGGGAAAGCTCAGCGGGTACGAGATCGAGGTGCGCCAGGACCTGGGCCGCTTCTCCGAGCGACTGACCGGGCTGTCGATCGGTGGGAACGCGACCTTCATCAACTCTGAGGTCACCCTGCCGGACGACGAAGCCGCCGACTTCGCGGATCCCGACATCGGCGCTCCGATGACGACGCGGGATGCGACCAACGCTCCGGACTTCCTCTACAACATCTACGCCACCTACGACCTCGACCTGACCGGAACGCAGCTCGCCCTCTTCTATACGGTCAAGGGAGACACCCTGGTCGCCGGCGCCTCCGCCCTCGAGAACTACATTCCGAACATCTACGAGACCGAGTTCGGCACGCTCAACTTCAGCCTGTCCCAGCGCCTGGGGAACTCCTGGGCCCTGCGGCTGCAGGCCAAGAACCTTACCAACCCCACCATCCGCCAGGTCTTCCGCTCCGACTACGTCGATGGGGACTCGACCCGCGCCTCCTTCACCCGTGGCGTCGAGTTCTCGATCGGCATCACGTTCAGTCCCTAGGACTCCGTCCGAACGCCAAGCCATGAAACAAGCAACACGAACGCGAAGGGGCCTGCCTCGGCTGGGTCTCGTCTTCGCCCTCGGCCTCTTCACCACCGGTGCGGTGGCCGCCACCCAGGGAGAGGAGCTGGTCGAGTCGGCCCGCGGCGTCCTCGAGGAGTGGGTCGAGACCCGGCGCATCATCTCGAAGGAGAAGCGCGACTGGGCCCTCGGCAAGGAGCTCCTCGAAGATCGCATCGAGCTCGTGCGGCGGGAGATCGCGTCCCTGCGGGAGCGCGTGGACGAAGCCAAGGACAGCATCGACGACGCCGAGGAGAAGCGCGTCAAGCTGGTCGAGGAGAAGGAGGCACTCAAGCAGGCCTCCGCGATCCTGGTCGAGCAGGTGGCCGCGTTCGAGGGCAGGACCCGGGAGCTGCTCACGCGCCTGCCGGATCCGCTCCTGGAGCACGTCAAGCCGATCAGCCAGCGCCTGCCGGAGAACTCGGAGGAGACCGAGCTGGGCCTCGGGGAGCGCTTCTTGAACCTGGTCGGGCTCCTGAACGAGGTGGATCGCTTCAACCGCGAGGTCAAGGTCACGACCGAGGTGCGCGAGCTCGAGGACGGCTCCACCGCGGAAGTCACCGTGCTCTACATCGGGTTGGGCCAGGCTTTCTACGTGAGCGCCAGCGGAAAGGCCGCGGGCACCGGGCGCATCGGCGAGGACGGCTGGGTCTGGACGCCGGCCAACGAAGCGGCGGAGGCCATCGCCCTGGCGGTCGCCATCCACGAGGGGGAAGAGGCCGCCGGCTTCGTGCAGCTTCCCGTCGGAACGCCGTCGGCCCGAGACGAAGCGGGGGACGACCAATGAAGCGCCACAGCCTGATCCTGTCCCTCGTCCTCCTGGGAGCTCCGCTCGGAGCCCAGGATACGACCAGCTTCGACGACGCGGCCTCCGACGTTCGACGCGCCCTCGAGGAGAGCGTGGCCGAGCTGACCCAGCTGCGCGCCGACATCGTCGAGGAGCAGATTCCCCTCAACCAGGAGCTGAACGCCCTGCAGCAGGAGCTGATCGAGGTGCGCGCCGAGTTCCAGGACACGACCCGTCTCCTGGACACGCGCACCTTCGACCTCAGCCTGCTCGAGCGCGACATCAAGACCCGCCGGGAAGAGACCTCGTACCTCTCGAACCTGCTGGGCGAGTACGTGCGCAACTTCGAGTCCCGCCTGCACATCTCCGAGCTCAAGCGCTACGAGGAGGTGCTCGAGGCGGCCAAGCTGGCCCCGGAAAACGCCAACCTGAGCGAGGAAGAAGTCTACGCGGCCCAGACCGAGCTCCTGGCCGCTTCCCTCGACCGCCTGCACGAGTCGGTCGGCGGGCTGCGGTTCGAGGGGACCGCCGTCGGTCCCGACGGCCTGGTTCACCAGGGCACCTTCCTCCTGATGGGGCCCTCGGCCCTGTTCCGTTCGGAGGACGGGAAGGTGATCGGAACGGCGGAGCAGCGTCTGGGTTCCCTCGAGCCCACGACGATGACCTTCGCCAACCTCGAGGACACCCAGGCGGCGGAGTCCCTCCTGGCCGGCTCCGGCGGCTTCTTCCCCTTCGACCCGACCCTGGGCGACGCCCACAAGGTCGAGGCCACGGAGAAGGAGACCATCCTGGACGAGGTCAAGAAGGGTGGCTTCGTGATGATCCCGATCTTCGTCATGGCCGGGCTGGCCCTCCTGGTCGCCCTCGGCAAGTGGCTGGGGCTGACCCTGACCCCCAAGCCGTCGAAGAAGAAGATCGCCGCGCTCCTGGACGCCGTCGCCAAGCGCGACGAGGAAGCGGCCCAGTCCCGGGTCAAGGCCATCAAGGGGCCGGTCGGGCGCATGCTCGCGGCCGGGGTGGAGCACATCCGCGAGCCGCGCGACCTGATCGAGGAGGTCATGTACGAGAAGGTGCTGATCGCCAAGCTCAAGGCCCAGCGCTTCCTGCCCTTCATCGCCATCTGCGCCGCCTCGGCTCCGCTGCTCGGACTCCTGGGCACGGTGACGGGCATCATCCGCACCTTCAAGCTCATCACGATCTTCGGTTCCGGAGACGTCAAGTCGCTCTCGGGCGGTATCTCCGAGGCGCTCATCACGACCAAGTTCGGTCTGATCGTGGCCATCCCCTCCCTGCTCCTGCACGCCTACCTGTCGCGCAAGGCCAAGGGGGTCACCAACCAGATGGAGACCTCGGCGGTCGCCTTCGCGAACCAGGTCAGCAAGACCCCGCTCAACCCCCGGCGCGAGCGTACGGCGGAGTCCATGATGCTCGACCCGGACCTGGTCAAGGCCCAGGTGAGCGAGATCCTGAACGACATGCTGGGTCCCCTGGCCAAGGAGCACCTGGCGGCGCCGACCGTCCCCCCTTCGGCGCCGGCGGCGAGCATGACGACCCCTCCTCGTCGACCGCCGGAGTCGGAGGACTTTCCCCTGAACATCCCCCAGCCCACGAGCGCTGAATGAAGAGCGTCGCGCAGATCTGGGACAGCGTTCAGGAACGGGGACTCACCCTCTGGGAGGAAGCCAGCGAGATCTGGCTCTCCGGAGGGTGGGCGATGATCGCCATCGCGCTGATCGCCTTCCTGATGTTCGCCCTGGGGATGCACATCCACCTGCGCCTGCGGGAGAAGGGCTTCGTGCGCGTGCCGGAGGAGACCTGGCGCTTCTGGATCGATCACCCGGCCGAGCGCAAGGGACCGATCGGTGAGCTCCTGGACTTCGCCACCGGAGGCCAGACCCTCGAGCAGAACGCCCACTTCTTCGACCAGCTGCGCGCCACGGAGACGGCACCCTTCGAGCGCGACCTCAAGGTCATGAAGACCTTCGTCAGCGCCGCCCCTCTGGTCGGGCTGCTCGGGACCGTGACCGGCATGCTGGCCACCTTCGGCGCCCTGGCCTCCGGGTCGGGCGGCGAGAAGACCATGGGCATGGTGGCCTCCGGGATCTCCGAGGCCCTGATCACGACCGAGACCGGGCTCGTCATCGCCCTCCCCGGACTCTTCTTCCAGTACCAGCTGACGCGCAGCTTCGAGCGCTACAAGGCCTTCCTGGCCCACCTGGAGACCGTCTGCACCCAGAAGCTCTACCGACGCCTGCGCAAGGAGCGGGACCTGCGGGTCCAGCGCGCGGCCAAGGAAAAGATCGTGCGCGCCCTCTACCAGGGCGCCAAAGAGAAGCGCGAGCTCTCCTGGATGCAGTAGTCATCGAGACAACGCACACCGACAGGAACCATCGAACATGGGACGCTTTCGAGACGCTACCGCCGACGACAACGCCGAGACCGGGATCGACATGTCCCCGCTCATCGACTGCGTCTTCATCCTGCTGATCTTCTTCATCGTCACGACGGTCTTCATCGAGGAGACCGGCGTCGAGGTGGACAAGCCCCAGGCGGCTTCCTCGGTCAACCTCGAGAAGAACAGCATCCTGATCGCGATCACCTCGAAGGGAGAGGTCGTCTACGGCGGACGCAACATCCAGGTGAGCGGAGTCCAGCCCCTGGTCAAGCGCATGCTGCAGAAGGAAGACATCCCCGTGATCATCCAGGCGGACCGGGCCTCCCAGTCCGGTCTGCTCGTGCGCGTCGTCGGCGAGGCCAAGCTCGCCGGCGCCACCAAGGTGAGCTTGGCCGCAGCGGCCCAGGGCTGAGGTTCGAACGGACGTGGTCGAACGCAAGAAGAAGGGCTTGTTCGGACGGCTGGTGCACAGCTTCGGCTCGGTGCTGGGCGCAGCCCTCTTGACCCTGGCCTTCTTCCTGATCCTCCCCGTGATCCAGGCCATCGCCAAGGGCTCCAGTGCCGATCTCGTGCTGCAGACGGTCGACGCGGCCGCCCTGCCGCCTCCGCCTCCCATGGAGGAGGAACCCGAGCAGGAAGAGGAGCCCGAGGAGCCGCCGCCGGAGCTGGCGGACGAGGCTCCGCCCCTCGACCTCAGCCAGCTCGAGCTGGCTCTGAACCCCAGCTTCGGCGACGGGTGGCTCGAGGGCGACTTCGCCATCAACCTGGGGAGCATCGCCTCGCGGGAAGAGGAGGTCGACGCCCTGTTCTCGCTCTCGGACCTGGAGCAAAAGCCCAGGCCGGTCTACCAGCCCATGCCGATTCAGAACGCGAAGACGCGCAAGAAGGCACCGGGCACCGTCAACATCATCTTCATCTGCGACGAGCGCGGCCGTGTGGTCAATCCGACCGTCCAGAGCTCCTCGGACCCCGTGTTCGAGAAGCCGGCCCTGGCCGCCATCAAGAAATGGAAATTCGAGCCCGGGAAGCGAAACGGGCAAGCGGTGAGCACGCGCATGCGCGTCCCGATCACCTTCCCCGGAGGATCCTGATATGAAACGCCTGGCGACACCTCTCCTGTTCCTTTGCACCGCGGCCTGCACGGCCACCGACGGCGGAGCCCGCGAAGAGCTGCACTGGAAGGCGACCCGCGTGACCGCGCCTGCCCACCGGGCAGACCCCCAGCAAGCGGAGCCGGAGGCGCAGGAGACGCAGCAAGACGGCGACGAAGAGCTCGTCATCTGGAACCCCAACCGTCCCGGGGAAGTGCGCACCGTGAAGGGCAACGCCGCGGACCTCGAGAAGATCCTCGAGGGGGGCGCCCTGCAGGCCGAGGGCCAGCCCGTGGAGGCGGCGGTCGTTCAGGAAGCCCTGGGGAAGGAAACGGTCGCGGAACCCAGGCGCGGCTTGAGCGAGAACGAGCTCAGTATCTGGAACGAGCCGATCTTCCAGCGCGCCTTCGCCGAGAGCTACCTGGCCGAGAGCGACGTGGAACCGCGCATGACCGCCATCGAGATCGAGCGCATGCTCGAGATCCGGGATCTGATCTCGGCGGACAAGCTCGATCGCGCCAAGAAGATCCTGGAAGAGGAGCGCGGCGGTGCTTCCAGCGCCGTGTTCGACTTCACCCTAGGCAACCTCTACTTCCAGGAAGAGGAGCTCGAGCACGCGGCCGGCATCTACCGCACGGCCATTCAGAAGTACCCCAAGTTCCGTCGCGCCTACCGCAACCTGGGCCTCGTGCACGCTCGCCTCGAGCAGTACGACCAGGCCGCGCCGGCCCTCAGCCGGGTGATCGAGCTGGGCGGGGGCGATGCCGTCACCTACGGGCTCCTGGGCATCTCCTACTCGAACATCGGCCAGGACATCTCGGCCGAGTCGGCCTTCCGCATGGCCATGCTGCTCGACCAGGAGACGATCGAGTGGAAGAAGGGCCTCGTGCGCAGCTTCTTCAAGCAGAAGCGCTACGCCGACGTGGTCGCCCTGTGCGACAACCTGATCGCCAAGGATCCCGAGAGCAGCGAGCTCTGGCTGATCCAGGCCAATGCCTTCCTGGGGCTCGAGCAGACGGCCCGCGCGGCCGAGAACTTCGAGCTCGTGGGGCGCCTGGGCAAGGGCGTCTCGCAATGCGGCGATGGCCGGTTCCGCGCGGCCCAGGCCCGTCAGTGCCTGGCCGAGCGCGAACAGGACACCGGCATCGGCAGCGCCGAGGTCGCGGGCACGGGACAGGGCGTTGACGGCGCCTTCAAGGTCGCCCGCTTCAGCCCGCGCGATGCCCAGGTCGGTCCAGGCCGGCGCGAAGGCCGGCGCCA
>JAUIEE010000269.1 GCA_030428965.1 bacterium
CATTTCCTTGAGCGTGCCACCGGTCGGGTCTCCGAAGGAAATGTTGCCACTGTCCTCGTAGTCCGGGTGCTCCATCGCGATGAAGGCGACGCCGTCCGTGTCCTCGTCCTCGTAGAACAGGTTGTCGCCGAAATAGATGTTCCCGCGCACGACGAAGGTCACCTGGATCCCGGAGGCCAAGCCGTGCTTGAAGCGGAAGGAGTAGGTCGGCGAATTGTCCATCCACAGGTTGCCATCGATGTAGAACACCGCCTGGTTGGAGTTGACCCCCGGCTCACCGTTCACCCCGCTCAGGGTGATCTCCGAGGGATCCTCCCCGGTCTGGCCGCTGTCACTTCCGTTCGGCTCGTACGGATCTTCCAAGAAGTAGTCGTCGCCTTCGGTCATGTTCAGACGACTCGAGCGGTCGGACGGGTTCTTGCGAAAGATGTGGGCCGGAGACGACTCGGGCAGCTGCCAGGCCCTTCCACCAGGAGGGGCGCTGGCATAGAAGGCGTCGTCGCTGTCGAAGTAGTCCTTGACGTTGAAAGTCGCCGTAGCCTCGTAGTTCATCCCGGACAGATCGGGAATCGGCAGCACGACCCCTTCCTCACCCGAGTAGTTCCCCAGGACGTGCTTGCTCGCCCTCAGGGTGCCGTCAATGAAGGCTTCCTGGATGAAGTTGATGCTGCCTCCGCTGTAGATGTCTCCGTAGATCTCGTCGGCGAACTCGTCTCGGCCATTGATCTTGAGGGTGTAGCCATTGTCCCCCGAGTCGTTCCCAGCAAAGACAGCGTTGCTGTAGACCTCGTTCTCGGGAATGAAGGCGACCACCGCCTCGATCGCGGCCTCTTGTCGAGAGACCTCCGAGCGCGAAGTGATCGTGTAGGTCCCGTCCTCGTTGTCCACCACCGTCGCGTAGCAGTCCCCCGCGCCGAAACTCCAGGGATTGTCCTTGGAGGCAACGCCGCCGACGTTCCCTGCCGAGATTTGCGCCATGGCCAGCGCGACACCGGCATCCGCCACCTGAACGGCGGCGTAGTCCTCGACGGACGATTCGCGCTCGGTCTGTGAGCGTAGGGTCGTCGCCAAGAAGGCACCCGAGACCCCGATCATGGCGACGACGGCGAGCAGCGAAGTCACCGTCGCGGTCCCCTGCTGATCGGACCACAAGAGGGGCGGTTGCCCCAAGTTTCCCTTCCCCTGAATCATTTAGTTCCTCAGCCTCACGGCCGTTTGGACGGTCCGCGTGATGTTGACGCCCCGCGGCCCTACTGCCGCGACGCTCAACCGCACGGTCAAGACCGTACCGTCCCATTCGAAATCCAAACCAGCTTCGTCGACCAGGCCGTTCCCGTTGTCATCCGCGTTATTGGGCTCCTCCCCTTCGAGGAACTCGGACACACCGCGGATGCGGGTCACCGTACGCTCGGTGTCCTCGCCGACGTCGAGCACCCAGAAGATCTCGCCCTCGTCGACGAGACCGTCGCCATCGTTGTCGATGCCGTCGTCATCCTCCCCTTGTTCCATACGCCAGCCGATCTGGGTCTCGGCGCCCCACTCGATGGCGACCCCCTCGGAGTCGTAGTCGTTCGCCCTGCGGAACGCGATGGTATCGCGGCCGTTGATGCCCGTCGGTGCGCCCACGCTATCGGCGCCCGCGTCGGAGATGTTCGCCACGATGCGATCCAGCGCCCGATGCGCCTGCTGGTCGAGCTGGGAAACGGCTTCCGTCATCCGGTAGGACGAGTAGGCCGTGTCGACGGCCAGACCGATCGCGAGAAAGGCGCTGGACATCAAGACCGCGCTCACCATGACCTCGAGCAGGGTCATTCCGGAGCGGGGATTGCGCCCCGGATTGTTGGCGTGTCGCAGCATCATCAGCGCACGGCCACCAGAAGGATGTGAACCTCGTAGTGAGCGTTCGAAAGCCCACCGCGCCAGTCCAGCTCGACGCCGACCGGCAAGAGAACGTAGTCGTCGGCGTGGTCGTCCCCGTCGATGTCTCCATCCAGGCTGAGGTCACGCGGCGTGTCCAAGGCGTTGTCGACCAGGTCCTCACGCAGTGCGCCGGTCCCGTCGCCGGGGAACCAGATTCGTCCCACGAGACCGTCGGGGTCCCCTTCCTGGACGCTCAGACCAGGTACGTCGAAGCCCGAGCCCGGGGCGGTTCCGATCCCGCCGGGATCGTCGTTCGGATCATCGTTGTAGAGGGCGAAGACCTCGGCCGGATCCGCTGCACGGATCTCGGCGATGATCGCCCTGGCGGCTTCGTGGGCCGTGGCCCGGGCCTGATTGGAGCGCGAGAGCTGGTAGCTGGAGGTCGATGCGGCCACCAGGCCTCCGATGGCCACGGCCAGGATGACCAGGGAGACGGCGATGTCCACGATCGTGAAACCGTTGCGGGGGCCCGGTCTCTGAGCCCAGCGGCCCGGTCGTTGCTTGAAAGTGCGCATGGCGTAGGAGGGGGACTCTTGCCTAATCGGTAGGGCGGATGCGCCATCTTGAAGACGATCGGGTTTACGCCGTCCGCAAGGAGTTCCGGCACGAAGTTCCGGGGGCGCCCTTTCCCTCCGGCCCCACCCGTTCGGAAACGCTCAGCGACCTCCCGCAAGGCTCGAAGCGACCTCGAGGGCCTGCCCGGGCCCGCGCCTGTTCTCCCAAGGTTCGGTTTGCATGAAGAAGCGGAAAGGCGGCCGGGCGTGCTCTAGAGTGAGCGCACCATGAATCAGCTCAAACTCATCCACGTGCCGTTCTTGATCGCGGCCTCCCTCCTTGCCTCCGACCTCCGGCCTATCTCCGCCCAGGATGCGCAGGTCGAGTTTCCCCAGGCCAGCCCGGCGTCCTTCGTTCGCGACAAGTTCGGTCTGACGACCGTCGAGATCGAATACGCCCGCCCGGGAGTCAAGGACCGAAAGATCTTCGGAGGGCTGGTGGCCTACGGAGAGGTGTGGCGCACGGGAGCCAACGCGGCAACCAAGATCACCTTCGACACCGAGGTCTCGTTCGGGGGCGAAAAGGTGCCCGCCGGCACCTACGCCCTGTTCACGATCCCCGGTGAGGCCGAGTGGACGTTCATCCTCAACCGCGTCGCCGGTCAATGGGGATCCTACAACTACGACGCGAGCAACGACCTCGTGCGCGTGAAGGCGAAGCCCGTCGCACTCGGGGCCCCCCAGGAGACCCTGAGCATCGGCCTGACCCACCTGCGCAGCGATTCCGCGCACCTGACCCTGGCCTGGGAGAAGACCCGGGTCTCGGTCCCCTTGAAGACCGACCTGGTAGCGATCCTGGTCCCGAGGATCGAGGCCGCCATGGCCACCGAGGGAGGCAACAAGCCCTACCTGCAGGCCGCGATGTTCTACTACGAGCACGACCTCGACCTGAAGAAGGCCCTCAGCTGGATCGACCAGGGACTCGAGGCCCAGCCGGACGCGGTCTGGATCGTCTACCGCCGGGGACTCATCCTGGCCAAGGCCGGCGACAAGGACGGGGCCTACGCGGCCGCGGAGCGCACCGTCGAGTTGGCCATGAAGACCGGTGGCGCCCTCGGCGCCGAGTACGCCCGCCTCGGCGAAGATCTCATCGCCAGCCTGGACTGATCCGGCCAGGGCAGACCCCTCGGGGCCCCGCGCGACACACTTCGCGCGCGGGGCCAGCCCGTTCGAGCTAGTCGAGCTCCCCGATCGCCTCCAGGAACAGCCCCCGGTCGAGGGTCCCGTGGGCATCAAGGGCATCGGCCACACGGGCCAGCCGTTCGTAGTTGCACGGTCCGCGGAACAGGACGTGCAGCTCGTCGAGGATGGAGCGCAGTTCAGCCTCCTCGGCCCGTGCATCGAGCTTCAAGCGCGCCAGCTGCTCCCTCGCCTCGTCCCAATCCCCACTCCAGCTCCACAGGAGCGTGGGATCCTCGAGCACGTCCTCGCCTCGGAAGACCAGCTCGGCAACCGCACCTGCCAGGGCCACCAGAGCCTGACTGCGGATCCCTTCGCGCCCGTCCGCGCGCTCCCACTCCACCGCGACGTGCGCCTCCAGCCCCTCGATCTCGGACTCGAGGGTCACCTCTTTCACGGTGCCGCCCAGACGATGCGCCGCCAGGGCATGACCGGCTTCATGCCAAGCTTCGGGTCCCGCAGGCATGCTGGGGAGTCTATCCGCGCACTTCCTCGGGGCGCACCCCCGGGGCACGGATCAAGGCTCCCAAGACCGGCTCCCCTACGGATGCCAGTCCTCGAGCCAGTGTTCTCGCGGCTCTTCCCAACCGACGACCTGCCCGTTCTCGAAGCGGACGATGCGCACGACTCCTTCCCGGCGCAGGTGGACGTCGCGGTAGGTCTCGGGCTCGACCAGCCCTTCCTCTCCCTCCCGCACGGCGAGCTCGTAGGCATCCATCTCCGAGCGGTACTCGCTGGCCGACTTCTCCTCGCGCACGACGCGCTTGAAGGTGTGATGGTAGAACCACAGCTCGACCTCACCGTCCATCTCGGTGCGGTCCGCATTGCCGAAGGCCAGGTAGACCTGGGTTCCATCAAAGCCGTGGGAGATACGCCCGGAACGGATCGTGGCCTGGTCCTCGGGCGAGTAGCTCTCGAACAGGTCTTCGTTGGCACGGATCCGGCGCGAAGTCGCACCGCAGCTCAGGGTCAGAAGACCGAGCGTCAACGCAAGCAGCGATTTCTGGAGTCCCATGGGTTCTTGTTTCCGGCTTGGGGGACCGCGTGGGGACGGCCCGGTAGGTCCTGGGCTGATGGACTCGACCAGTCGGGCTACGCTTCTTGACCCCGGGACCAGATCTTCGGAGCCCCTCGTCGGGGTGACCGCGCCGTGTCCCCCTCCCAAGGGATGCGCTAGGGTAGCGCTCGATGGACGGCCCTCTGGACCTCTTGCTGGTGCATGCGGCGACGACCTGGGCCCTGGTCGGCCTGATCTGGATCGTCCAGATCGTCCAGTACCCCGGCTTCGCCCTTCTCGGGCCGGGGGAGCGCAAGGAGTTCCACGGCCACCACAGTCGTAGCATCACCTGGGTCGTCGCCCCTCTGATGATCGCGGAGCTCGTGAGCGGAGCCTGGCTCTACGTCCACCCGCCCGCCCAGCTGCCACCCTCCCTGCTGAACCTCGCCACGGGCCTGATCGCCGTCAACTGGATCGTGACCGCCTTCGTGGCCGTGCCCCTGCACCGGCGCTTCCTGCGGGACCCGGCCCCAGCCCAGCGGGCGCTCGTCCGGTCGAACTGGCTGCGAACGGCCTGCTGGTCGGCCCGGGGAGTGCTCGTGCTGCTGCTTCTTCGCTCCGCCCTGGCTTCCTGACGGAGCCGAAGCCAGGGGCAGCTCGTCCGAAGGCCGACGCCCTCGCGCAAGCCCGGATCACATCTGCACGCCGCGCATCTCGGGCAGAGGTTCGGGCATCTCCGTTTCGCCCAGGAGCTGGCGCAGGTCGACCTCGATGCCGCGGGCGATGGTCGAGATGGGAACGTCATTGGGCGTGCCCTCAAAGGGGTTCTCACCGACGCGGCCGATGCGTTCCATCACGTGGAAGACCCAGGACATGATGGCCGTGAAGGGGACGGCCGCCCAGACGAAGTGGCGGCCCACCCCCGGCCAGGTCTGCTCGAGGGTCTGGCTGACCGCCTCGAACTGCGGGATGGCCGCGAAGGGGACCAGAAGGACGAAGACCCACACGAAGTACAGGCTGAGCGTGGCGTATTGCCTTGGATAGGGGAAATTCTTGATGCGCTCGGACTTTCCCTGGAGCTCGAACAGCTCCTGAAGAACCGACTGCAGCTCGAGAAAGGCGAACTCCCACAGCCAGCCTCGCTCCTTGAGCTCGCGCAGGTGACGTGACTGCTCGAAGAGGATCGCAGCGGGGCGGTTGGTGCGACCGAGCACGCCCTCGAGCTCCGCATCCGGCAGGAGGCGTGACAGCTCCTCCTCGATCTCGTGGTGCCGCTCGGGCACGCACTGCGACCACTCCCGGTTGGTTCGTACTCGGTCCGCCACTTCCCAGGCCCGGGGCGATCGCATCGCATGGCGCAGGGCGGTCAACCAACCGATGTGCCGGTAGATCAACGTGCGGCGTTCGCGCAGGACCTGCGGCTCATCCTGCGCGTTCCCTTCCGAAACCACACAATCCTGCACGCGCATCGCCAGAGCTCGCGAAGCGTTGACGATACCTCCCCAGATCTTGCGCGCCTCCCAGATGCGCTCGTAGGCGGCGTTGTTCCGGAAGCCCACGATGAAAGCCACCGCCGTACCGATCACCGCCAGCGGCGTCCAGGGCAACTGCAGGAAGCGCAGGCCGAGCAAGCTGTAGAGGCCGGTGATCAGGACGCCGTAGAGCAGGAACCAGATGATCTCTTGCCGCGTCCAGACGGCCACATCGAGCACGGAGTAACGGGACTTGGTCAGCATGGGAGCGGATCATAAGTCCGGCACGCGCGAACGCGAAACCGCGGCACCGGCCTCGCCCATCGAGAGGTCCGAGCTGGCTACCGTGTCCCCACTCGACCCGACCTCATGGAACTGCAGCCTCTCGCCGTCGGTGCTGGACCCCGGCTCCCAAGCACGGGCGATCATCGGTCGTCGAGAACGGGCTTCGGTGCGATCTCCAAGCACGACCGCGCAGGACGAGCCCTCCTTCGATGCGCTTCCCGAAGATCAAACGAAAGAAGGCAGGGCCCGGAACCACCGGACCCTGCCTCGCTTCTGATTCGTTCCTGCCTAGAGGCTGCTGACCCGGATCGGCTGGGCGCCCAGGCGCTCGGCGGGCTCCAGATCGAACCGGTCGAGGTTCATGACCTTGTTCCAGGCACGGACGAAATCGACCACGAACTTCTCCTTGGCGTCATCGGTCCCATAGACCTCGGCCAGGGCACGCAGCTGGGAGTTCGAGCCGAAGACCAGGTCGACGGCGGTGCCCGTCCAGCGCAGCTCACCCGTGGCGCGGTCACGCCCCTCGTAGCTGTTGTCGCCGGACTTCGACCACTCGTTCTGCATGCTGAGCAGGTTGCGGAAGAAGTCGTTCGTGAGCACACCCGGGCGGTCGGTGAAGACGCCGTGG
>JAUIEE010000270.1 GCA_030428965.1 bacterium
TGCGGCGCGCTCCACCTTGCGGCGCAAATCGTCCCAGATGGGCCGCATATCGCGCTCGCTCTCCAGAATATTGACGATGACAATGGACGTGCCGGTGCGCGATGTGCTGTTGACGAAGTCGAGTTGCGGGATCTCCTTGATCGCCTCTTCCAGCTTGTCCGTCACCAGCTCTTCGACTCGCTCGGGGGTCGGGGGCCGGAAGAGGTCGCGGATGAGGAGCACGCCTTCGGGCCGCAGGACGCGCCAGGCTTCGGCCAGGAACGGTCGTGGGTCGGGGATGTGGTGCAGGATGGTGTTGCTGTAGACCGTGTCGAAACTGTCGTCCGGAAAGTCGAGGCCCTTGGCGTCGGCCAGCTCGAAGGTGATGCGCGCGGCAGCCCCGGAGCGTGAGCGGTGCGCTTCGGCCCGCAGCAGCATCTCACGCGACAGGTCGATGCCGACGACCTGGCTGCCCTCGATCTCCTCGCAGACCAGGAGGGGGATGTGACCCGGTCCGGTCCCGATGTCGAGTGTCTTGCCGTAGGCCCCTAGTTCGACCAAGCGCTCCACGAAGGAACGGTTGGCCTCCCCGTGATCCATCGAGTCGTACTCGCTGGCATCCTCGGGGGTGTCCATGACTTCGGGTTCCAGGATGCGATCCATGGGGGGGGCAGAGGCCAGAGAGTTGGTCGAGGCGAGCCCTGGACGGCTATCCAGGGCCCGAGCGGAAGGCGGTGGGTACTTTGACCCGGCCTCCTCGCAGTGTCCATGCCTCTCCCCGAGCGGACGTCCGTCGAGAAGGCTGCCCGCTCGTAGCCGCGAGTGGTGTGAAGTACCCAAGGGGAATGTGGCCTTCGACTCGTTTTCTTCCGTGCTGCTCCGAAAGCTCGGGACTTTGAGCCCACGACTCCGCGCAGTCCCTACAATCGGGCGTCGGCCCCGCGAGCGGGACGAACAACCTGTTTATGGAGAGCGGGCGGGAACCGAGGCGACACGACGCCACGGTTGCCCTGACCGTGCAACGAGTCCGAACCTCCGGCCCTCATCGCTTCGGCGTGAAAGGTCGGGGAGCCAGGGCCCCGGGATTCCGGGGCGTCGGGTGACCTGATCGTGGAGCGAAGGCTCCATCCTTCCTGAAGAGATGCGACCTTCCCGGTGCGGGAGGGTCGCATCTTTTCTCGGCCTTCGGGGGAGACGTGCAGGCGGCCAGTGGCAGGACAGGTCAGATCGTGAAGTACTTGGCTTCGGGATGGTGGCAGACGAGGGCGGAGGTGGACTGCTCCGGCCAGAGCTGGTCCTCGTCGCTCATCGTGATCCCGATGCGATCGGCGCCCAGGAGGTCCAGCAGAACCTCCTGGTCGGCCATGTTGGGACAGGCCGGATAGCCGAAGGAGTAGCGGCTGCCGCGATAGCCCTGCTTGAAGAGCTTCTTCATGTCGCGGGCATCTTCGTGGGAGATCTGCAGGTTGGCGCGGACCTCCTTGTGGATGTACTCCGCCAGCCCTTCGGCGGCCTCGACCGACAACCCATGCAGGTGAAGGTAGTCCTGGTAGCGGTTCTGCTGGAACCATTCCCGGGAGACTTCGGAGGCGGTCTGGCCTACCGTCACGACCTGCAGAGCCACCACGTCCGGCGTGCCGTTGGAGTGGAAGAAGTCGGTGATGCACAGGTTCTTCTTGCCGACCTGGCGCGGGAAGGTGAAGCGGGCGGCCTCCTTGCCGTCGTCTTGCGGGTGCAGGAGCACGAGCGTGTCCCCTTCGGGGATGCAGCGCCAGAAGCCATAGGCGGCCTTGGGCAGCAGGATTTCCTCCTGGGCGCACTGCTTGGCGAGGGCGTGGTAGATGGGGCGGACGTGTTCCTCGATGAAGGCCTTGTACTCGGCGACCGGCTTTCCCTTGCGCCGGTAGTCCCATTGGAACTGGAAGAGCGCGATCTCGTTGATGAAGGGCAGGACCGTCTGGAGGTTGATGTCCTCGACCACGCGCGGACCCAGGAAGGGCGCTTCGGGGTAGAAGATGTCCCGGGAGATGTCGGCGCGGGTTACGGTCGCCTGGGGCGCGTCGGACATGCGCTCCTCGGAGGGAAGGGCCGCTCGGGCCTGGATCTCCTCGGCGGCCTCCTGGGCGCGTTCGGCCGCGGTCTTGGAGGTCTTCTTGCGTTCGGTCGGCGCCGGGCGAGGCTCACCTTGCATGATGCGATCCATGACCGCCATGCCCTCGAACGCATCCTTGGCGTAGTAGAGCGAGCCCTCGAAGACGCTGCGACAGTCGGACTCGACGTAGGAGCGCGTGAGCGCCGCGCCGCCCAGGATGACCGGCGTCGTGATGCCGCGGCGGTTCATCTCCTCGAGGTTCTCCCGCATGACCACGGTGCTCTTGACCAGGAGTCCGCTGAGTCCGATGGCGTGGGGTTGGTGCTCCTTGGCCACGTCGAGGATGTGCTCGATGGGTTGCTTGATGCCGAGGTTGTAGACCGTGTAGCCGTTGTTCGAGAGGATGATGTCGACCAGGTTCTTGCCGATGTCGTGAACGTCACCGCGGACCGTGGCCAGAAGGACCTTCCCGCGGGAATCGCCCTCCATCTTCTCCATGTGGGGCTGCAGGTGGGAAACGGCGGCCTTCATCGTCTCGGCCGATTGCAGCACGAAGGGTAGCTGGAGCTCTCCGCGTCCAAACAGGTCTCCGACGACGGCCATGCCCGCCAGGAGGTCGACGTTGATGATGTCGAGGGCCGCCTTGGACTCGAGGGCCTGGTCCAGGTCTTCCTGCAGGCCGGGCTTCTCGCCCTCGATGATGCGCCACTGCAGCCTCTCGAAGACGTCTTCGGGGATGTTGGCGGCCTTCTTGGCCTTGACGTCCACACCCTCGAAGAGCTCCATCAGGCGGTGCAGCGGGTCGTAGCCCTCCCGGCGTCGGTCGAAGATCAGGTCTTCGCAGGTCTGGCGCACCTCGGGGTCGATCGTATGCAGCGGCTCGATGCGACCGGCGTGCAGGATGGCCGCGGTCAAGCCCGCCTCCTGGGCGTGGTGCATGAAGACGGAGTTCAGGGCGTGGCGAGCCGCGGGTCTGAGGCCGAAGGAGATGTTGGAGAGGCCCAGGAGCGTTCCAACGCCCGGAAGCTCGCTTCGAATCCTGCGGATTCCTTCCAGCGTGTTGATGCCGTGCTTGCGGTCGTCTTCGTTGCCGGTGCAGATGGTGAAGGTCAGCACGTCGAAGAGAAGGTCCTCGGGCCGCAGCCCGTACTCCTCGACGCACAGCTTGTGGAGTCTGCGGGCGATGCGGATCTTGTCCTCGACCTCCTTGGCCATGCCCTGTTCGTCGATGGTCAGGGCGATGACCGCGGCTCCGAACTCCTTGGCCAGGGGCAGGACCTGGGAGCATTTCTCCAGCCCGTCCTCCAGGTTGATCGAGTTGATGATGGAGCGACCGCCAGCCAGCTTGAGGGCCGCTTCGAGGACCGGAGGCTCGGTGGAGTCGAGCACCAGGGGCACGGAAACGTCCCCTCGATACCGGGCGATGACCTGGGACATGTCGGCCACCTCGTCGCGTCCGACGTAGGCGGTGCACACGTCCAGGCAGTGACTGCCTTCCCGCACCTGGTCGCGGCCCATCTGCACCATGCCCTCGATGTTGCCATCGAGCAGGTACTCACGAAACTTCTTGCTGCCGTTGGAGTTCGAGCGCTCTCCCACGAGTAGCACGGAGTTCTCCTGACGCAGGTCCACGGCGCTGTAGATGCTCGTGATCTGGGACTGGGGCGAGGGTTTGCGCTGCTTGGGCTGCTTGCCGCTCACCGCCTTGGCGACGGCTGCAATGTGCTCGGGCGTCGTACCACAGCAGCCTCCGACCAGGTTGAGGCCATCCTCCTCGACGAAGCGCTGGATCCAGTCGGCCAGCTCCTGGGGCGTCAGCGGGTAGAAGGGCTGCCCATCGACGAGCTGGGGGAGGCCCGCATTGGGGTAGCACCCGATGGGAAGCTGGCTCGTCTGACCCAACAGGCGCACGTGCTCGCTCATTTCACGGGGACCCGTGGCGCAGTTGATGGCCAGGAGGTCGATCGGGTAGGGGGCGAGGATGGCGAGGGCCGCGGCCATCTCCGTGCCCACCAGCATCGTGCCCGTCACCTCCATCGTGACGCTCACGAAGATGGGAATGTCGAGTCCCGTCTTCCGCCTGGCCTCCAGTGCGCCGTTGATGGCTGCCTTGGCCTGGAGCGGGTCCTGGCAGGTCTCGATGGCGAACGCGTCGATTCCCTCCTGGGCCAGGGCCAGGGCCTGTTCACCGTAGGAACGCTTCAAGGCGTCGTAGCCGATCTGGCCCAGGGTGGCCAGCTTGGTTCCGGGGCCCATGGAGCCCAAGACGAAGCGCGGCCTCTCCGGCGTGGAGTAGGCCAGGGCGGCCTTGCGGGCGGCACGCACCGCGGCGCGGTTGATCTCCTCGACGCGATGCTCGAGCCCGAACTCCTGCAGCACGTGGGGCATGCCCCCGAAGGTGTTCGTTTCGACCGCGTCCGAGCCGACCTGGAAGAAGGACTCGTGCACGCCTTGGATCACGTCCGGCCGGGTGACGTTGATGATCTCGCAGCAGTTCTCGAGGCCTTGATAGTCCGTTTCGAGATCGAGCTCCGCGGCGTGAATGGAGGTGCCCATGGCGCCATCGATCACGAGGATGCGTTCCTTCAGGACCTGTCGAATGTCGTTGCTCATGGTGGGGTCTAGGGCTTGGTTCCCGTCGCGACGAGAGTCATGAAGTGGGGGGGTTGAGGGTCGCGCGCCGCGCGGATGACTTCCCGCTCCTGGAAACCTGCCTGTTCGAGGAGCTTGTGCAGGTTGGCCTCCGTGAACCCCTGGTGGCGATGCTGCAACTTCTCCCGCACCCAGTCCTCGGTGTGGGCCAAGAGGTCGATCACCAGGAGTCGGCCCCCCGGTACGAGAATGCGCCACGCTTCCTCGAGGCACCTGCGGGGAGAGACGGCGTGGTGCAAGGCTTGGCTGGCGATGACGAAGTCGTGGGAGCGGTCGGGCAAGGGCAGGTCCTCGATGTCGCCCTCCACGAGCTCGATGTTGGAGATGTTCTTGGCCTTGGCCCGCGTTGCCAGCTGATGCAGCATCTCCCCGGAGATGTCGACCGCGGTCACGCTGCGTGCAACCTCCGCCAGCATGAGCGTGAGCATGCCGTCCCCGACACCCAGGTCGCAGTAGCGGGCGCGGGGTGTCAGGAACAAGAGGGCCCGGGTCAAGCCTTCCCAGGTGCGTCCGGGCAGGAGCTGCTCGCCGAAGCTGGCCGCCACCCGGTCGAAGTAGGCGCGCGAGTCGACCTTGCGCCGCTCCCGCAGCGCCTCCAGCCCGCCCAGGTCCGTCTGGAACTCCGGGGCCTGCAGGTTGCCCCGGTAGACCTCCTCCCAGAAACCGGCAGCGGGCCCGGGAGCGATCGAATAGAAGCTCCTGCGACCGGCCTTGCGGTCGGTGACCAGCCCGACCTCCTTGAGCAGGGTCAGGTGGGTGGAGACCCGGCTCTGCCCCATGTTGAGGATCTCCATGAGATCCGTGCCCGAGAGCTCCTCCTGGACGAGCAGATGCAGGATGCGCATGCGCGTCTCATCGCCGAGGGCCTTCAGGAGTCGAGACGTTCCGTTTAGTCCAATCATCGCATCCAGATCGTACGATATTGAGCGGTCGGTTGTCAGGATCCTACATATGAAAGCGGATCCGTTGTTTCCTGGTCGCTAGGCTGCCCCCATGCCCGCAAAGCTGTCCAGGAGCTTGCCGTGGCCGGCCTTGCTGGCCGTCGTGGCCTGGGGCGGATCCTTCGTGGCGGTGCGGGTGGCCCTGGAAGGGCTCTCCCCCTGGGCCCTGGTCGCGATCCGGCTCGTCATCGGAGCGGCTCTGCTCCTGGCCTGCCTGGGCTGGCGCCGGGGAGCTCTTCTGCCGGAGCCCGGCGATCGTGGGCGGATTCTGCTCTTGGGGGTGATCCTGGGGGGGCACGTGGGCCTGCAGGCCTACGGACTGCGTTCCACCTCGGCTCTCCACACGGGCTGGATCGTGGCGTTCACGCCGGCGGTCCTGGCCCTGGGGGCGACCCTGTTCCTGGGCCAGCTCCTGGCTCCCTCGGGCTGGGCGGGCATGGCCGTTGCGCTGGCCGGCGTGTTCCTGATTCTCCTGGACGACCTTCCGGACCTCGAGCAGGCACGCTTCGGGGATGCCCTCCAGCTGACCTCTTGCCTGAGCTGGACCGCCTACACCCTGCTCGGGATTCGACCTGTGCAGCGGAGCGGTGCCCTGCGGACCACGACGTGGGCCATGGTCGTGGGAGCCCTCCTCTTCGTCGCCATCGGGGGCCGCGGAGTCCTCCTGGGGGACTACACCCCCAGGGTGCTCTTGGCGGTGGGCTTTCTCGGCGTGGTCTGCAGTGGACTGGCCTACCTGCTTTGGTACCACGCCCAGGCTCGGTACGGACCCCAGCGCACCGGGGCCACCCTGTACCTCGAACCCTTCGCCACGGCGCTGTTCGCCTCGGCCATCTTGCACGAGCCCGTCGGGGGGACGGTCCTTCTGGGCGGAGCCGTCGTCCTGCTGGGCGTGGCAGCGATCGGTCGCGCGCGGACTACGGAATCGTGCTCTTGATGCGCGAATTGAGCTTGTTCAGCCGATCGAGGGTCTCGGGCAGCGTCATCACGCCCATCGAAGTCCGTTCCGCATCGGTCGTGGACGAATTCCAGGGGTAGAGCACCCACAGGCCCGTTTCCAGATCGAAGGTGAACTGGGTTCCGTACTTCTGGGGCTCGCCATTGAACATGCGCACCCGGTCGATCGCCTCGGCGGCAAGCGGGAAGCCGCGCTCGTCTTGCTTGCCGGCTTCGAGGGCCAGCTCCCAGGCCATTTCGAGCTCCTCCACGCGATCGGAGTCGAGCAGGATGGCCGAGGCGTAGAGGTGATCCTGGACGGACTCGATCTTGCCCTCCCGTTTCCAGCGTACCGTCTGGTCGATGCGCTTGCGCCGCGCCCGGGACACG
>JAUIEE010000271.1 GCA_030428965.1 bacterium
TGTTCGCCCTGGGGCTCGTCCTGCAGGCGAGTCACGCGTCCACCACCCATTCCGCCGACGACTTCATGGCGGAGATGCGCTCCCAGACCTTCTTCCGCCTGGCGGGAATCGGGGTGATGCTGGCGAGCTTTCGCCTGGGCCCCACCGGGGTTCGTCGCTTCCTGCCTCACCTGGTCTTCCTGTCGGGCATCCTGCTCGTGCTGGTCTTCATCGAGCCCTTCCGGGTCATGCGCAACGGAGCCAACCGCTGGGTGGACCTGGGGGTGAGCTTTCAGCCCTCGGAGCTGGCCCGGGTGGTGCTGGTCCTGTGGGTTGCCGATCGGTGCGTTCGCCTGGGCCCCCTCGTGCACGACATGCGCCGCGGCGTGCTGCCGATCCTCGGGTTGGCCTCGGTGTTCGTGCTCCTGGTCCTGGTCGAGACAGACCTGGGTGGATCGATGCTCCTCTTGATCTGCATTCTCTCCACCATGTGGGTCGGAGGCGCGCGCCTCTTGCCCGTGACCGCGTCGCTGGTCGCCATCGGTGGGGGAGCGATCACCGGTGGGAGCGTGCTGGTTCCCTACGTCCGCAGCCGCATCGCCATGTGGTTCGGTCAGGTCGAGAACGAACAGGTCTCCCGCACCCTGGAGGCGCTCTCCAGCGGAGGACTCTCGGGTGCAGGTCTTTCCCAGGGGTCGTTCCGCAACCTCGGCGTGCCCTACCTGGAGTCCGACTACGTCTTCGCCCTGGTCGGGGAGGAGCTCGGGCTCGTCGGCATGTGGCTCGTGCTGCTCCTGTTCTGCGCCTTCCTCTGGTTCTCCCTGCGCCTCGTGCTGTCCCTACGGGATCGCTACGAGGCCCTGGCGACCTTCGGTCTTCTCGTCTCCGTTGGCCTGCAGGCCATGGTCCACGTCCAAGTCGTCTCCGGTCTGGCTCCGCCCAAGGGGATGACGCTGCCTTTCCTTTCGGACGGCGGCACTTCGCTCATCGTCTCATCGCTCTCGGTCGGGCTGGCCCTTGGAGCTGCCCGCCGTACCCATGAGGAACTCTTTCCATGCATTCCATCGAACGCTACGGCGTAGTCGCCTTGGTCTTTTTGGTAGTGACGATCGTCGCCGTCCTGAGCTGGGAGCGCGGTGAGGAGCCGTCGCCCGAGTCCGCCTGGAACCGCCCCATGGCCCAGGCCCGCGCTGCCACGACGGCCCAGACCCCGACCGAACCGGAACACGGAGTCGCTCGGGATCCGTTCGTGACGGCCTCCACTCGTCCCCGTCCCCTGCGCCGCGAGCTCGAGGGAGACCTTGCGCAGCGCTCGAACCCCTCGGTCGATGCGCCTGGAAGGCCGGGAGGGAACAACCGCTCTCGGCGGGCGCAGCAGGACGCAGAGCTCCGCCAGGGCAACATCCAGTCCGCCCGGGAGCCCGTGAGCGAACGGCGTCCGACGCTCGTCCGCGATACGAGCGTGGACGACGCCCCGTCGGCGGGAAGGCGCGTTCAACAGGGGCGTCCCTCCGCAACGCCATCGAATCCCCAGCCCATCCAGAGGGCCGAGCCGCGCATCTACGTCGTGCGCTCGGGCGACACCCTGAGCGAGATCGCCCTGCGTCAAACCGGGACCTCGAAGCGCTGGAAGGAAATCGTGGACCTCAACCCGGGGCTCGATCCCAAGAAGCTCAAGGTCGGTGCTCGCCTGCGCATGCCCGCGCCCGGGTCGGTCGAGATCGCCCGTGCGGCCGGAAGCGAGGGGACAGCGCGCCCCTCCGCTGCCGCTCCCACGCAGGCGGAGCCCCAGGCCTCGGGACCCGAGTACAAGGTGCGTTCTGGGGACAGCCTGTGGAAGATCGCCAGCCGTACCCTCGGGGACGGGGAGCGCTGGAGGGAGCTCGAGAAGCTCAACCCGAAGATCAACCCCAACAAGCTGCTCGTCGGCCAGGTCCTGCGCCTGCCCGAGGGAGCTTCCCCGAATCCCGTCATCGCCCAGGCCGATCCGAGTCCCGCCGTCCCGTCGGGCCGTGGCTCCAAGAAAGGAAAGGTGCGCTGATGAAGAGAACGGTGCGAATCCCCCTGTTGCTCGGCTGTGCCCTGGTCCTCTCCCTCGAAGCCCCTGTGGCTTGGCATGCTCTGAGCGAGCAGGCTTCGGGCGTCTACGCCAGAGAGAAGCCGGCCACCGATGCCCCCACGCCCGGCGCAGCGATCCTCGTCAGCGCCGCCAGCCGTCCGGTTCCGCGCGCATCGAGGTAGCTCCCGCGCCCCGGATTTGGTGAAGTTTCGGGCTGGGGAAGAAGTCCCCGGCCCGTGACCCTCCTTCAGAAGAGCCCGATCGAACCTGCTTCCCAGTCCGACCCCCGAGGCGATGCTTGGGTCTTGGCCCTGGCCGGGGGAGGGACCGGAGGTCACATCACCCCGGGGCTCAGCCTGCTGAAGCAATACGAGCTGCAGGCATCGGACGCGCGACCCGGCTCCTACCTGTGGTTCGTCGCCCGCCGCGGCGTCGAGGATGCCGCCTTCGCCGGCCTCGATCGCGAACTTGCCGGGCGCGTCTTTCGGGTGGGGCTGCGCCTGGAGCCCGAGATGGGCGGGGCCCCGACCTGGGGCCGGCTCCTGCGCCGTTGCCTGCCGGAGACCCGGGTCGCCCGTCGCGCCCTGCGGGACAGGCGAGCGGCGGTCCTCCTCGGCCTGGGGGGCTTCACTTCCCTGCCCGCGGTGCTGGCGGCGCGCTCCCTGGGCATTCCCGTGGCTCTCCTGGAGGTCAACGCGGTGGCGGGCAAGGCGACGCGCATGCTCGCCCCTCTGGCCCGCAGGGTCTTCCACGCCTGGCCCGAGAGCGCCGAGCTCGAATCCAACCCCAAGCACGTGCACCTGGGGCCACCTCTGGACCCCCTCTATCAGGAGGAGGTCTCGAAGGAAGAGCGTGCCAGCTGGCTCGCCCGCCAGGGGCTGGACCCCACCAAGCGCTTCCTGCTCGTGCTCGGGGGCAGCCAGGGCGCCCTCGGCCTGAATCGCTTCCTCTTGCAGCACGCCGCGGGGCTCCTACGGCGGGGCGTGCAGATCGTGCACCAGGTCGGCCCCGGGCGCCTGGAGGAGGCCCGGGGGGCCCAGCCCGGCTACCTGCCCGTGGACTTCCTGTCCGACGTACGCGTGGCCCTGGGGGCGGCGGACCTCGTGCTCTGCCGCGGGGGGGCGATGTGCGTGGCCGAAGTGGCCGCCAGCCGCACCCCGGCCATCGTCGTGCCCTATCCCCACCATCCGGACCGACACCAGGTGAAGAACGCCAGGGCCCTGGGAGCGGGTGCCTGGATCGTTTCGGAGTCGAAGCTGGACGCGAGCTTTGCCCTGAAGCTGGCCGAGCTCTTGAGTCCCGAAGGCGAAGCGACCCTGCGGGGGATGCAGCGGGAATTAAGTCATGTTCAGGTTTTCGGCGCCAGCGAGAGACTGTGTCACGAGCTGGCTGAACTGGCTGCATCTCACAAGCGTCGTACTTGAGTTGACCGTTCCGATCGCTTGAATGGGGCCATGGCCCAAACGCCCCCTTCGTCCGCCCCTCGCCTGAGGGAGCTCTTGTCCGGTCGGGCCCCCGAGCCCGTGCACCTCCTGGGGGCAGGCGGAGCCGGTGTTTCCGGAGTGGGCCGCATCCTCCACAGCCGCGGCGTGCGCGTCACCGGCTGCGACACGAACGACTCCGAGCTCTTGCAGGAGCTTCGCAAGCTCGGACTCGACGTTCTGCTGGGGGAGTCGCGGGCCAAGGATCTCCCCGCCGACGCGGGCCTCGTCATTCGTTCCGCCGCCGTCCCTGCCACCGATCCCCAGGTCGAGCGAGCCGAAGAGCAAGGCATTCCCGTCCTCAAGTACGGAGAGGCCCTGGCGCTGCTTTCCACGCAGGATCGTACCCTCGTGATCGCGGGAACCCACGGCAAGACGACGGCGACCTGGATGTTGTGGCACGCCCTCGAAGGGGTGGCGGACGAGCTGGGTGGACCGATCTCGGGAGCCCTGATCGGAGGGCTCTGTCGCCGTCTGGGTACGAACGCCCTGGCGGGATCCGAGGGCGGTTGGTTCTGCGTGGAAGGGTGCGAGTACGACCGCACCTTCCACAACCTGCGCCCCTTTGCCGCCGCCATCACGAACGTCGAGGAGGATCATCTCGACTACTACGGCGACTGGGCGAGCCTGGTCGAGTCCTTTGCGCACTTCGCGTCCCTCGTTCACCCGGACGGTGTGCTCGTCCTCGGTCGCGAGGTACCCCACGAGGTGGAGCACGCGGCCCGGGCCCGGGTCTTGCGCCTGGGCCGGGAGCTCGAGGTCGAGCTCCTGGCGGAACACCGAGGTCACTTCGAGTTCGACCTGAGCGCCCCTTCCTGGACGAGTCCTGCCGTGCGCCTGGCGGTTCCAGGACACTTCAACGTGGAGAACTCGGCCCTCGCCCTGGCCCTGGCGATCGAGCTCGGGATGGGGGGCCTGCCCGGGGGCGAAGTAAGCAAGCTGTCCGCCGCCGCCGCCCACGGGCTGGAGGGATTCACGGGCGTTGCCCGCCGCTTCGAGGCCTGGGGCAGCGACGGGGGCGTGCACGTGGTGCACGACTACGCCCATCACCCCACCGAGGTGCGCGTGACCCTGGAGGCTGCCCGCAGGGCCTTTCCAGATCGGCCGCTGCACGTGCTCTTCCAGCCGCACCAGCACAGCCGTACGGCCCGTTTCCTCGAGCCTTTCGCGGAGAGTTTGCGCTCCGCGGACCGCGTTGTGATCGCCGACGTGTACGGTGCGCGACTGCACATCGACGGGACCCGTTTCGCCGGGGCTCCGGAACTGGTCCTCGCCCTGCGCCGGCGGGGGGTCGAAGCCCTGGAGGGAGGACCCGCCTTCGCGGCGATCGAGCCCTTCGTCCAGGGGGTCGGCGATCGGGCGGCTGCCCTGGTTCTCGGGGCCGGTGACGTTGAAGACATACGCGATGAACTCCTCGATCAGCTGGCCTTGCGCCGCACTTTCTCGGGCGAGTCTCGCCTCTAGGACCACCCTCAAGGTTGGCGGCAGCGTCGAGTGGCTGCTGGAGCCCGCTTCTCCCCAGGAGCTGACCGAAGCCTGGAGCGTGGCCCGCGAGGAGGGTTACCTGCCGCGTATCCTCGGTGGGGGAGCGAACCTGATCGTGCCCGACGGGGAACATCCCTGGGTCGTCATCACGACCGAGCGCATGAACCGGGTCTTTCGACCGGGAATGGACCCAGGGCCCCAGGGCGACGGGGAGGCGGAGCTGTTCGAGCGTGAGCTTCCTCCGGCGCCGGATCCCGGCGACGGGGCGAGCGACACGCGTCTGATCGCCTGGGCCGGTGCGGGCATGCCCGGGCTGGTGCGGACGGCCCGCGAGCTCTCCTGGACCGGGCTCGAGGGGCTGGTCGGGGTTCCAGGTCACATCGGAGGGGGCGTGGCCATGAACGCCGGCGGGCGCTGGGGCGAGCTGTGGGACGTGGTCGAGCGCGTGCGGGTTCTGACCCCCGATGGGGAGGTGGAGGACCGCTTGCGCTCGCAGTGCCAGCCGGGCTATCGCCAGGGCAACCTGGGGGGAGCGGTCGTGTTGGGGGTCGTCCTGAGGCTCGAGCGAGGCAACAAGGCCGAGATCCAGGAGCAGATGCGCCAGTACCTGGCGGAGAAGAGCGCCGCCCAGCCCGTGACCGAGCGTTCCTGCGGCTGCATCTTCAAGAACCCCGACCCCGAGCTCTCCGAGGGCCGCTCGGCCGGCCAGCTGATCGAGGCCTGCGGGGGGAAGGGACTGCGACGGGGCGACGCGGTCGTGAGTGAGAAGCACGCCAACTTCATCGTCAACCGGGGGGGAGCCCGGGCGGAGGACGTGCTGGGGCTCATCGAGGACGTGCGCCGACAGGTCCTGGAGCGGTCGGGGGTGAGGCTCGCTTCGGAGGCCCAGGTCTGGCGCTGAGGGAAGAAAGGGGGGCCGGCCGTGGCCGCTGCCTCCCCGCTGGAACGGCCGAATAGCCCGTAATCAAGGCCATGCCGGGCGGCCGTCTCCCCGGGGCCGGGCGGAAGTTAAAGAAAGACCTTGGGCAATCGGGAAAGCAGGCCGATACCGGAAGACATAGCGGGACCGGGCCCTCGAGCGTCCAACCAACGCAGAGCCCCCTTCCCCACCTTCCCCCACCTTCCGGATCGTTCCCCCACGATCCTGACTCTGCGATCAAGGCTGGTCGCGGGTCCCGGTCCCCGCTATTTTACCTGGCTCGCCGTCGCGACGGGGACGTCGGCGTCAACCACGCGCCTCCAGGTGGGAAGCGGCGGGTTTCAGATTCCCCCCAAGATTCTCCATGGCCAGCGAGAACGCAGCTCCTCCGGTCGAGGAGCCCTTTCCCCTCGCCACCCTGCGCCACTCCGTCTCGCACCTGATGGCTTCCGCCGTGGCGAAGCTCTATCCGGAGGCGCGCTTCGGTTTCGGTCCGGCGATCGAGCACGGGTTCTACTACGACTTCGACCTTCCCGAACCGCTGCACGAGACGGACCTCAAGCGCATCGAGAAGGAGATGCGCCGCATCGCCAAGAAGGCGGAGTTCGCCTGCGCGGAGTACTCCCGTGACGAGGCCAAGGCACGTCTCGCGAGCAAGGGCCAGGACTACAAGGTCGAGGCCGTCGACCTGATCCCCGACGGCGAGGCGATCACCTTCTACTCCCACGGAGAATGGGAAGATCTGTGCGAGGGACCGCACGTCGATCACCTGAAGCGCGAGTTTCACTTCAAGCTGCTCAGCTTGGCGGGCTCCTACTGGCGCGGCAGCGAGGACAACCCGATGCTGCAGCGGGTCTACGGGACCGCCTTCTGGTCCAAGGAGGACCTGGCCCGTCATCTCGAATGGCTGGAGGAGGTCAAGCAGCGCGACCACCGCAAGATCGGGACCGACCTCGACCTGTTCAGCCAGCATGCCGAAGCCGGTGCCGGCTTCGTCTTCTGGCACGCGCACCTCGGAGCCGTGCGACGGCAGATCGAACAGTTCTGGTGGGAG
>JAUIEE010000272.1 GCA_030428965.1 bacterium
GGCTCGCGAGCCCCTCCCCGAAGAACTCCACGAACTTGCCGACCACCCCGTGGGCCCGCAGCATCTGGGTCACCGTGAGCACGAGGTCCGTGGCCGTGGAGCCCTCGGGCAAGACGCCACGCAGGCGGAATCCCACCACCTCGGGGATCAGCATGCTCACCGGTTGTCCGAGCATGGCCGCCTCGGCCTCGATGCCGCCCACGCCCCAGCCGAGCACCCCCAGACCGTTGATCATGGTCGTGTGGGAGTCGGTCCCCACCAGGGTATCGGGGAAGGCCCAGCCGCCCTGGGCCGCTCTCTGGCCCAGGACTCCGCGCGCCAGGTACTCGAGGTTCACCTGGTGCACGATGCCGGTGTTGGGGGGCACCACCCGGAAGTTCTCGAAGGCGTTCTGGCCCCAGCGCAGGAACAGGTAGCGCTCGCGGTTGCGCTCGAACTCGATCTCGGCGTTGCGGGCCAGGGCTCCGGCGTTGCCGAAGGCGTCCACCTGCACGGAGTGGTCGATCACGAGCTCCGCGGGCTGCAGCGGGTTGATCTTCTTCGGGTCCCCCCCCATGGCCGCCATCGCATCCCGCATGGCCGCCAGGTCCACCACCGCCGGGACCCCGGTGAAGTCCTGCAGGAGCACCCGAGCGGGCATGAAGGCGATCTCCTGGGCCCGCCCCGAGTTGGGCTTCCAGGCCGCCAGGGCCTCGATGTCCGTCGCGGGCACGGACTGGCCGTCTTCCCGGCGCAAGAGATTCTCGAGCAGGATCTTCAGGGCGTAGGGCAGGCGCGCGAGGTCGAAGCCCCGGTCCTCGAGGGCCGAGAGGCGCGCGATGGAGTAGGACCGGCCGTCGACCTCGAAGCTCCCGTGGCTGTCGAAGGTGTTCTTCATGGCTTGGAAAGCGGGGTAGGGGAACGCACGAGGAGGAGATCTTACGGCCTCCCGGGGGTAGGGACGACAAACTCGCGGATCGGGCCGGCCCGGCTCCCCGCCCCCTTTTCCCCCCCAGCCGGCCCCGCTATCCTATTCGGCCTGCGTGGGGACGTAGCTCAGTTGGGAGAGCGTCGCGTTCGCAATGCGAAGGTCGAGAGTTCGAATCTCTTCGTCTCCACCACTTCCTTTTCTTGGAGGGCCCCATGCCCTACGCGACCAAGCGCGTTTACGAGGAGCCGGCCCCCTCGGACGGCAAGCGGGTCCTGATCGACCGGCTCTGGCCCCGGGGACTCACGAAGGACAAGGCCGCCATCGACCTGTGGCTCAGGGACGCGGCTCCGAGCCACGAGCTGCGCAAGTGGTACGGGCACGATCCCGGGAAGTGGCTCGAGTTCCGCCGCCGCTACTTCGCCGAGCTCGACGCGGCCCCCGAGAGCCTCGAACCCCTGAAGGCGCTGGGGCGGGGCCGCATCACATTCGTCTTCAGCAGCCGCGAGGAAGACCTGAACAACGCCCGGGCCTTGAAGGAATACCTCGAGCCGTCGAGGACGGTTCGGCGCAAGGCGTGAGGCGGCCTAAGGGCGGCGACTGACGAAGAGCTCGCCGGTGAAGTCCGTGTCGAGGTCGGGATCGACGCTGCGAAGGACGATCCTGCCGACCGAGGCGCTGGGGCCGACCTCCACGATCCGGCACGCGGTCTCCCCTGCCCACAGGCGCAGACCTTCCCAGAGACCCAGGTCGGCGCCCCCTTGCAGGGTGACCCGTATCACGGTCGACCGCTCCTCCTGCTCGACCGATTCGGTGGACAGGCAAACGACTTCGGCCGCTAGCCGCAGTCTGGAGGACCAAGGCTCTTCCATCTGCGGAACACCCTCCAGGGGAGCGTGCCCGAACTCGACTCCCGCGACCACGATCCCACTCCCCGGAAGCCGATGATTCCGGTAGCTCTCGTGGCCGTTGACGAAGTCGTCCAGCCTGTCGTCCGGAACGAGGAAACGGGCCTCGCCCCACGGCACGAACAGGTACCTCCCGCGGGGCCGGTAGTGGAGATCCGATTCGTCCGCTTCGAGGTGAACCCAGCGCCCATCGAAGTGAACGTCGCCCCCGACCCGTTCATCCGTGACGAGGCAGCAGGAAGTGTGCGCGGTGAAGTAGCCTTCGGGACTCAATACGATGGACTCCCAGCAGAACGTCAGGTCGCTTCCCGAATACTCCCCGGCCCAGGGATGATCCGGGTCTCGCTCGATGGCGGCTAGCAAGCGTTCCTCCACGCCGGCGTTCCACTCCAGGGGGCGACGGTCGCAGCCGAGAAGGCTCAGCCCGACCAGCCCGAGCCAGGATCGTCCGGCCCAGAGCACGGCGGCCCCCCTCGACCCAACGCTCCCGAGCGAGCGGATCACGCGCATCCGAGCTGCGCCGAGCGCCTAGTCGAGGACCTCGACCGTACGCCCCAGAACCATGTGCGGGAAACGCTGGCCGAAGTCGGCCGTGGCGCTGAAGCCCGGGGGGATGAGGGCCTGGGTCAAGTGAGCCCGACCGGGCCCCTTGGCCTTGCCCTGGAGCACCTGTCGAAAGTCCGCCGACTGGCCGTCGAGCTCGATCTTCATCGAGTAGGAACCGCCGTCGTAGCGCATGCGGAATTCGCAGCTCTTGCCCGGGGGCAGGGTGACCAGTCCGGCGGCCAGGAAGTAGCTCTCGTAGCCTCCCGAGGGGAGCTCCTGGCTCAACTCACAGCGTGCGAGCAGGCGCATCGGCTCGGACAGCCGGTTGCGCAAGAGCGCGCTCGCGGTTCCCTCCATCCCCAGGGAGATCCGCTCCTCGGCGAACAACCCCGAGGCGGAAAGCTCCGACACTTCGATACTGCTCTGGTCGAGGGCCACGTGGCCTCCGGGCTTGCCCTTGGTGACCGTGACGGACAGGAACTGGGCCGCGGTGCTCCAGGTCAAGATCTCCAGGCCGACGCTGTCGAACTTCTGCTTGAGCTCCTCGATCGTGTAGAACTCGAGGGGATACTCCTCGTCGAGATCGACGACCCTCTGGAACTCCCGCATGCCCTCCTCGGACATGATGTTCTCGAACTGGAGCAGGGCCATGCCGCCCGGAACCAGCACACGCTCGATCTCGCGCATGTAGCGATAGGCGGTGCGCTCGTCCACGTGTATCAGGCACAGGAACGAGTAGAGCATCCCGACGGAATTGTCGGCGATCCCGGGCAGGTCCGCGCCGTTGGTTTGAACCAGACGCGCGTTCTCCACCCCTTCGAGGTATTCCTTGCCCTGGTCGAGCATCTCCTTGGAGATGTCCACGCCGATGATCTCGGGGCACAGGCTGGCCAGGGGCTTCATGACGCGGCCGATTCCGCAGCCGAGGTCGACCACCGGCTTGGTCGGATCGACGCAATGGGCCAAGAGCAGAGCGTCCCGCACTCCGGCGAGGTCGAAGGCCTGCTTCCCACTCTCCGGATCACGGACGTCTTCGCTGTCGTAGATGGCCCGCAGGACGTCCCAGTTCGCGGATCGGTCCCAGAACTCACGGTTCTTCGTCAGTCGCTCAGTCATGGCAAGGCAAGCGCAGAAGGGGTCAGGGGGGGTCGAAGGGGGAAGCGAATCGTAGGCGAGTTGCACTGGACCGAGTGCTCAAACCTGGTCCTTTTGGGGCCCGTCAGCCCTGGAAGGTGCCAGGAGGGGGAGCCTGCGACGGTCCGGCGCCCCCAAGGAACCGGGGGTCGGGGTCCTGCTCCCCTGGGGCAGCGTCGGTGCGGCCTAGACCCGGAGCGCAAAAAAGGCGTAGCCGTAGTGAGCGCCGAAGCGGTCGAAGACGTCGAGCTCCCCACGCGCCTGGTCGAGGACGGCCTGAGGCTCTTTCTCCTTCGGCCAGCGCCGGGCGCAGGCGGCCACACGTTCTCGCAGGGGCTCGTAGTAGTCCTCGGTCCAGGCCGTGCGTGGAAGCACGAAGTGGCCCAGAACATCGAAGCCGAGCCGCTCGATCGTCGCGAGCTTGTTCTCGATGCTGTCGATCTCGGGGTACTCGGCCCAGAAGGCCTCGGCCTCGGGCGGTCGCTCCTCCGTCAGCCATACCGCCTCGCTCACCCCCACGGCGCCGCCGGGACGTACGAGTCGCTTCAGGGCGGAGAGCCCAGCCTCGAAGCCCAGGACGTAGATCGCCGCCTCGATCCAGATCAGGTCGAAGCTCTCGTCCACGAACGGCAGCCGCTGCATGTCCGCCCGCAGGAGCCGCAGCCGTTCGGAGAGTCCCGCCTGCTGCGTCTCCCTGGCGCAGCGTGCGAGCATCGACGGCAAGAGATCGAGGGCGATCACCGTGCCAGGGAGCTCGCGCAGCAGCACCCGCGTCTGGCAGCCGGGGCCACAGCCCACGTCCAGGACCCGCGGCCGGGGTGGCAGGGCCGCGAACATCCCGAGGGCACGGCGCGTCGAGGCGTCGCTGCCCGGGCCGGCCCGGGGTAGCTCACCGAAGAGCTCGAGAAACAGGTCCATGGGATCCATGGCCACCTTCGAAGGGCTTTCCTAGCGGCGACGGCGGCGCAGCTGGATTCTGCCGTTGGCCAGGTCGTCCTCGAAGGAGGCGATCACCCCCAGGATGTCGTCCCGGAAGAGATCGACCTGCCACGGCAACATGCCCTCGACCGCGCTGAGCTGCTCCTCGTTCTCCGGACGGTCCTTCGCCAGACGGACCAGCACGTGCCGATTCAAGATCAGGGACGCGTCGATCCCGTCCGCCACGGCCTGCTTCTTGCGCCAGCCCTTGAGGCGATCGTGGAGCTCGACGCCGGCTTCGTCCAGGGCGCTGGTGCCGTCCTTCGCGGGCAAGCGCGGCAGCTCCGACAGAGGTCCCTTGTCCAAGGCCGCACGCACCGAATCGCACAGCTCACGCCCGATGCGTCGCACGATCTTGGGAGACAGTCCCTGAACCCGCTCGAGCGAGCGGATGGAGCGCGGACGGCTGCGCGCCACTTCGAGGAGCACGTGGTTGCCCACCACCTTGAAGGGGGGCACGTCGCGCGCCTTGGCCAGGCGGTCCCGCAGAATGTAGAGCTCGCGCAGCACCTGCAGCTCGATGGGCTTGAGCTTGCGCGCGCCCTTGATGCGCACGAACTCGTCGGGGTCGAAGCCTCGGCGCGGAGGCTCGAGGGCCTCGAGGCGCCGGCATTCTCCTTCGAGGATCATGGTCCGGCCTCGCTCGTCGAGCTCCCGCTGGAACTCTTCCATGAGCGGGATCAGGTAGCGCGTGTCCAAACGCGCGTAGTCGATCTGCTTGCTCGTCAACGGGCGGGCGGACCAGTTCGACCGCTGCAAGCTCTTGTCGAGCTCGACGCCGAAGCGCTCCCCGACGACCGAGCCCAGCCCCGGGGCGTCCACACCGAGGGCCGCGGCCGCCACGCGCGTGTCGAACAGGTTCCGGAACTGGAACCCGAACTGACGCTTGAGGATCAGGACGTCGTATTCGCCGTCGTGGAAGACCTTGACCTGGTCGGGCGCGGCCAGAACGTCCCCCAGCTCGCCGAAGTCGAAGCCCTTGAGCGGGTCGACCAGAAAGTCCTGATCGGGGGTCGAGATCTGGATCAGGCAGACCTGTTCCTGGTAGCGGTAGAAGGAGTCCGCCTCGGTGTCGAACGCGACCACGGGCTCGCCCTCGAGGGCGGCCATCAGGTCCTCCATCCCGGCCCGATCCTCCACCAGGACCGGCGGAGGAAGACTCCGGGTGGATCGGGACTCAGCTTCGCTCAAGGAGGAGGCGGGGGAAGAGGCGGCGCCAACGCGGACCCGAGACTGTCCCGACCTGGCGCGAGACCCTGGCCCGTACGACCGGTCGCCCGTCCGCGGGGCCCTGGGTTCGTGGGGAAAAAGTGGCGAGGACGACGGGACTTGAACCCGCAACCTCCGGCGTGACAGGCCGGCACTCTAACCAATTGAGCTACGTCCCCGCGCTTGCAGGCGGCGGAGTATATCCCCCCCGGGGGCCAGGTCAACCGGTACGCACGGCTCGGACCACGTCCATGCGCTTCATCCGCCACAGGGGATAGAGCCCGGCGGCGAGGGACAGGGCCGTGGCCCCGGCCAGGGCCAGGGGGAGGTAGACCCCGGCCCCCCGCACGGGGAGCTCGAGCCCCGAGAGGGTCCGCAGAGAGCCCACCAGGACCGGAACGAGGGCGGATCCGAGCAGGAGGCCGAGACTCCCGCCCACCAGCCCCACGGCCGAGGACTCGAGCAGGACCGTGCCCGCCGTCTGCCCCCCGGTCATCCCCAGGGCATGCAGGACGCCGAACTCCTTGCGCCGCTCCAGCACGGCCAGGAGCTGTCCGTTCAGGACCCCGAGCCCGGCCAGGAGCGCCGTCAGCAGCAAGATGATGTCGAAGACCACGAAGTCCCGATCGATGTCCCCGAGGTGGTAGTCCAGGACCCCCTGTCCCGAGGTCAACCCCAGGCGTGCCCCGGGGTAGCGTTGACGCAGGAAGGCGGAGAGCTCGCCGGGGTCACCTCCCCTGACCAGCTGGATCGAGACGTCGCGCACGGTCTTGGTGTCGATGCAGAAGAAGCGCTCCAGGTGACGGTCGCTGGTGACGGCGTAGGCGCGCTCATCGGGCTGAACGAAGTAGCCGTACTCGTCGGAGACCGCCACCACGGGGAACTCCTGGACCCCGTGACCGGTCGTGTTCACGAGCATCACGTCGCCCACCGAGAGCTCCCGCTGGCGCGCCAACCGTCGCGACAGGATCACGCCTTGCTCCTCCTCCAGCCTTTGCCGCAGGGCCGGATCCCGGGCCAGAGGTCCGTAGCCCGCGAGATGTGCGCTGCGAAGTCCCAGGAGCAGCGAATGGGCGTACACGCGGCACTCGACCTGTTCGAAGCCCAGCACGCCGCCGGCCTCGTCCAGGTCGGCGGCCAGGCGCTCGAGAGGAACGTCGGGCAAGCCCCGGACGAACAGCTTGTCCCGGACCGCGCCCTCCCCCCAGACCTCGATCTCGGCCGCCAGGCTCTGCGTCATGCCGCGCAGCGAGGTGAACGCCGCGGAGACGAGCGCGAGCGCCACCAGGCTGG
>JAUIEE010000273.1 GCA_030428965.1 bacterium
GCGCCGCTAGGAAGGAGCGCCTTGCGACGCCATACGGAGAAAGAGACGAGCGGCCAGAAGAAGACCGCCGCGGCGGCGAGCCCGACGGGCACCGCGATCCAGGCGAGCTCGGAGAAGACCCAGACGGTCTCGGGGAGCAGGAAGGAGAGCCCCATGGCGGCCAGCTGCACGATCGCGTTGGCCCGTGGGGACCCGACCTGATCGAACGCGGCCACACCGAAGGCAAACCACAAGAGCTGGAACACGTAGGCGGACACGCCCCCGAACCTCTCCCCCCAGGCGACGTATCCCAGGGCCCCCACCAGGGCCAGCGAGAGGGCGGTGATCCACACCGGTCGCGTCAGTCGCTTGTAGGCACCCGGAAGCAGCAGCGCGAAGGGACACAGGTTCACTTCGGCCACGATCGCCGAAAGCAACGCCCCGGCGCCGATCGAGAAGAAGATCAGGAGGGCCTCGGGCCCGTACTGAACGATCAAGTCGTCGTACCGGGGCCCCCCCACCGCCTCGCGTAGGGTCGGTCCGACCACGGCGAAGAGAACGGCCGTCCCGAAAGCGTTGAACAGGTGCCAGCGAAGCCGTCCGGTGCGGAAGATCGCCAGGGAAGCGCCCAGGGAGCTCATCGCTTGCCGCCTCCGACGAGGGCCGGGAAGATCCGTTCGAGGTTGACGGGTGACGCCTGGACCTCGGCGGCGTACCTGGACCTGAACGCGTCCTGGTGGGCGGCTCCGTCACGCACGAGCAGCCGAGCCTGGTGACGATCGCCGTCGCTCTCGAGCACGTAGTCCTCGTCGATCCTCTCCGGCAAGTTGCCCTCGGGGGACGTGACCTTCCACTGGGCATAGCGCTCCTGGAGCTCGTCCAGGGCGACGTTCTCGACCAGCCTGCCCTCGTCCAGGCACACGATCCAGTCCACCACCCGCTCCACGTCGCGCAGCACGTGGGACGAGATGACGATCGTGCAGGGATCCTCCTGCAGCATGTCGAGCAGGAAGCGCAAGAGGGCCTCGCGGGCGATCGGGTCCATGGCACTGACCGGCTCGTCCAGGAGCAGGAGTCGTGGGCCGTGGCAGACGGCCAAGAGAACGGCCAGCTTCTGCTTGTTGCCCGGAGAGAGCGTCTTCACTTTGGCCTTGGGGTCGAGCTCGAGCTCCTCGAGGAACTTCTTGCGGCGCGCGTGGTCCCAGGTGGGATAGAAGGTCGAGACGTAGTGCAGGTGGTCCTCGACGGAGAGCGCATCCAGGAAGCGGTTGTCCTGGTGCACGACGCCGATCTGCTGCAAGAGCGCCGGATCGAGCCGGTCGCTGGGCCGCCCCAGGGTCTCGCAGGTGCCGCGGGTCGGAAGCTGCAGGCCCAGCACGTGGTTCAGGAGCGTGGTCTTGCCGCTGCCGTTGCGACCGATCAGCCCCACCACACGCCCCGCGGGAATGGCGAGATCCAGGGCGTCGAGGGCAACGTTCTGCCCGAAGACCTTGGTGAGCGCCTTCGTTTCGATGGCATTCGTCATTCGGATTCCTCCGGTCTCTTCAGAAGGTCGGCGAACAGCTCGAGAGCCTTCTCGGGGGACACCCCGAGCTGGCGCACGGTCTGAGCCGTGCCGGCCAGCGCCTTGCGCAGCTCCTCCAGCCGCTCGTCCTCCAGGTCCCCCGCCGCGCGGGCCTTGATCACCAGGGCGCGACCGGGTCGCCGCTCGACGACCCCCTCGCGCTCCAGGAGACCGTAGGCCTTGCTCACGGTCATCGGATTGAGTCCCAGGCGCGCCGAGAGGGCCCGGGTCGAGGGCAGCTCGTCCCCGGGAGCCAGGATCCCGCTGGCGGCCTGGTAGCGCACCTGCTCGAGGAGCTGGCGGTAGACCGGCTGGCCGCTGTGGCGATCGATGACGATGAGCATGGGCTAGGCGCCTTGGTGTATGCCTACACTAATACACCATTTTCGGACGCGCAAGGGCCCTTTCTTGACCTCCGAACCCGGGTTGGCCGGTCCATCCTCGTTTCGAGGCTGGCAGCGGGGAACGGCCCCGTCCGGCGCCCTCTCAGTACCCCAGGGCCTTCATCTCCCGCTGCAGCCGGTCGCTCTCGCTGATCTTCTGCGTCTCCACGATCGGCTCGAGGACGCGCCCCAGCTCCTCGAGCCTGCGCTCGAGGATGCTCTCCAGCCGGTCCGGATCGATCCCCTTCAGGTCCCGCAGCTCGGCGGGATCCTGGGTCAGGTCGTAGGCGAAGCGCATCTCTCCAGTCCCCAGGGTCTCCCCCTCGACCAGCGGGAAGGCGATCTTGACGCCCCCGTCGAGCACCACGGCGGAGGCCACGCTCTCGTCCGCGCAGTCGAACAGGAACAGGTGGTCGCGACCGGGCACCTGGGACAGGAGCGATGCCCCCTCCCAGGCGGGATGGGCCGGGAATCCGCCCAGCTCGGCCAGGGTCGCGGGCAGGTCGATCAGGGAGGCCGGGCGCTCGTCGATGCCCCGGCCCACGCCCCGACCATGGATGAGGAGCGGCACGCGCAGCACCTCGTCCCAGACCCCGTGGCCGTGGAACATCGTCTCGTGCTCGCCGAAGGCTTCCCCGTGGTCGCTCGTGAAGACGAGGTAGCCCCGGTCGAGGTAGCCGTCGCGGCCGAGGTCCTCGGTGAACTGACCGAAGGCGCGATCGAGGTCGACCACCCCGCCGAGGTAGGCGCGTTCGAGGCTCCCCGCGATGTGAGTCACGCGCTCTTCGATCCTGTCCGGATCCTCGACGCCCGACGCGCGCACGTGATCCCGCAGGATGCTGAACCACTGCCCCTTGAAGTTGATGTGGCGCAGCGGAACGGGCTTGGGGCCACCGCCCTCCTCGGCCTCCCGCTTCTGGTCCTTCTTCTCCCGCACCAGGGAACGCAGCACGCGCATGCCCTCGGACAGGGCGAGCTCGTCGTCGTACTCGTCCAGGGTCTGGTTCGAGATCCGGTAGGGGCCGTGGACGCGGTAGGTGTGCACGAACAGGAAGGTCGGCCGGCCGTCCTCGGCCGCCAGGAAGTCACGCGCGGCTTGCAGCGTCCCCTCCAGGTCGGTCGACAGCCTCTCCTCGAACCACTCGAAGCCGCGATCCATCCCGTAGGTGCCCGAAACGTAGAGGGCGTTGGTCACGGCCCCCGTGCGGTAGCCGGCCTTGGCGAACATCTCGGCGATCAGGACCAGCTCTTCGTTGAGCCGCACCAGCTTGCGCGTCGAGCCGTGCTGGTAGGGGTGGAGGCCGGAGAACATGGAGGCGTGCGCCGGCAGGGTCCAGGCCGCCGGCGACCAGGCGTTGCGAAAGACGAGCGACTCTGCGGCGAAGCGATCGAGCTCCGGGGTGACGCCCCAGGTCCCCCCGTAGGCCTGCATGTTGTCCGCTCGGAAGGTATCCGCCGAGAAGAGCACGATCACCGGAGGTCCACCTTCACCGGGCTGGGGCTTGGGGACGTTGGTCACGACCGGGTTGTGCACCGTGGTCAGGGCACCGGCGCGATCGACCTCGAAGCGCAGCCGCACGGAGCCGGCAAGGTCCCTCGGAAGGTGCACGACGTGGCGTTCGACCTGCACCTCGGTGGTGATCTCCTGGGCCGAGGAGAAGTAGAGCTCGTCGTTCAGGTAGATGGACAGCTTCTGGGGACGCTCGTCCCCGAGGGCGGGATAGCCGAGGCAACTCGTGGCGAACTCGAGCCTCGAATCGGGACCGAGCTCCAGCTGGACTTCGTGCTGGGCACCGAACCAGACCGGAATCCCGTCGCTCATGAGCTTGCCGAGTGGGACGCGCCAGGCCGGCTTCTCACGCGGGATCGCGAGCTCTTCCGGCTGCCCCACGGCGATGCGGTAGCCCAGCTGATACTCCTCGGTCGGCCACTGGTGATCGGGCAGGAACAGGCGAATCCCTTTCGAGGTCTCGCGGAATGCGCTCTCGCGCGGGTTGCGCCGCTCCTTGCGCTTCAGGAGCGGCAGGTTGCCCTCGAACGAGCGTAGCTCGGGATCGAACCGGGGATCGATCGGCAAGGCGCCCTCTTCGAAGGGGTTGGGGGCCAGCCAATGGCCTTCCTTCTCGACCCAGTCGTCCTCCCGGATGGAGGTGAAGATCCACAGTCCCTGAACGGCATCGATCTCCGGTTCGAAACCCCGGGCCAGACAGACGGTGATCGGCTCTTCTTCTTGCGAGCAGGCGCCGGCCAGGAGGAGAACGAGCCCGAGGAAGAAGGGTCGGATCGACATGGGATCAAGGCTCCTGGCGCACGAGCAGAAGCTCGGTCTGACGGCCGTCGAGATAGCGAACCTCCCTTCCGTCGAAGAAGGCGTCCTCCTCGAGCTGGATGCGGACCTCGGTCCCCCAGCTGGGCACGTCGACGGCCGCGTTGAGCTCGATGGAGTAGCAGGTGCGGGGGTAGAGCGGGTAGTCTCCCGCGCCGGGCACCCCTTCCTGGCGGTCCCACAGTCCGATGGTCGGACCTGCGCCGTGCCCGTGGAACCCGAGCGGGTGGGTGTAGATCGTGGCGTCGATGGCCTCCGTGCGGGCCTGGGCCAGGGCCGCGCTCAGAATCTCGTTGCCGGTTCTCCCGCTGCGGAACTCCCCCGTGAGGATGTCCTGCAAGCGGTTGCCGACCGCCAGTGCGCCGCGCAGCTCTTCGGGCGCCTCGACCTCGCCTTCGCGCAGCACGTACGCGTGCTGCTGGGTGTCGGTGTGCAGTCCGAGGTAGCGGATCCCGAAGTCGACGTGCACGAGATCCCCGGGGCGAATGGTCTGATCCGCGTCCCGCGCGGCAAAGCTGCCCTGCTTCCCTTGCCCGGCACGCTGGATCGATACCGAGGGGTGGAACCAGGTGTCCAGCCCCAGCCCGGACACCTCTTCCCGGAACCACCACGCCAGCTCTTCGGTCGTGGTCTCCCCGGGCGTGATGGCGCGGCGCGAGAGCCCCTTGGCCAGGATGGCATGGGCCACGCTCATCACCTCCGGGTAGCGCTGCATCTCCGAGGCGGTGCGTGCCTCGAGCCAACCGAGGGCGAGCTCGTGCGTGGCGCGCAGCTCGACCCCCGGGGGCAGCGAGGCCAGGAGCGCCTGGTGTTCGGAAGACGACAGACCGTCGGCCAGGGCGAAGTCGGGCGAGACGTTGATCGCCACCGTACGGGCCGAGGTCTCCTCGATCAGGCGCGCCAGCCGGCGCCACTGGTCGGGCTCTTCGTCGGGGTCCCAGATGCCTTCGAAGAAGCGGCCGATGTCGTAGCGCGCCACGGCGAAGCGCTGCACCTCCCCGCGACCGGGGCCGGGATCGTGGAAGGCCAGGATGGTGCGCCGCCGAGCGCTCAGCCAGGTGGCCGGGAGCATCGTCTCCAGCACCGGATCCTCGTTGTACTCGCGCCCGATCACGAGCCACAGGTCGACGCCCACGCGGCGCATGATCTCGGGCACGACCGTCTCCAGGCGCTCGGCGAGCCAGTCGTCTCGGATCCGGGCGCGCTCGGCGAGCGGCAGGATCTCGAGGCCCGCCAGGCTCGCGCCCTCGCCACGGGGAGTGCCCGCGCAAGCGCAGCACAGGGCCAAACAGGCCACGATCGGATGGAGGGCGCCACGCATCATCGAGGACATTCGGGAGCGAGGGGAACAGGCTCCCGCTGTTTCTATCGGAGGACGAGCCGGATCCATGGACCAAGTTGGCGCTTTTGTCCCCCATCGAGTCGGACCTGGGTCCGGAACCGCCTCGCGGCGGCCCCCTCCCCGGGCACCTAGGGCAAGCGGTAGGGGTAGTCCAGGTAGACCAGCGACCAGTCCGGAGGAACCTGGAGACGCTCGGCGTAGCGGCGAGCGGGCTCGAAGAACAGGGCGCCCACCTCTCCGGCACCGAAGTGGAAGTCGACCGCGAAGGGCGAGATGCCGCGGTCGGGGCCCAGGGGCCCGCTGAAGCGATCGGCTTCGTAGTAGCGCGGGACGTCCAGGCGCACGTGCTCGCCCTCGAAGGCCAGACCCCCGTCGAGGAGAGCTCCGGGGCCGGACAGCTCTCCTCGGGCCAGGAGCGGCCACAGCTTGGCTGTGGTGGACTCCAGGCGATAGGGAATCCGCAGGCCGGATTCGAGCGCAGGTTCGGCCACGTCGGTTCCCTGCTCGGCGGGCCACAGGATCCAGCCGGTGCGGGAGAAGCGTGCGTCGCCCTCGGCGCGGAGCTCCACGTGGGCGTGAGGGTCGCCGACCCCGTAGATCCCGTGTCCACCCCACTCCACGAAGACGGCGGCGTGGGTTCCCTGCGGGCTGACCTGCCCGGCGTCATCCACCAGGGTCAGCTCGGCGCGCACCTGCGACTCCCCGTCGCCGAAGCCGGCTCCGGGTGCGACGTAGACGCCGCCGCGGTAGTGGGCCTGGGTGAAGAGCAGGACCACACGCCCGCTGCCTTTGTGCACGACGACCTGCAGGTTCTCACCGTCGTTCTCGTGGGTCAGGTGCAGTCCGAGATCGAGTCGGGTCCAGTCCCTGGGGTGAAAGAGGTGGTAGGTCAGGAACAGGTAGGTCTCGGTCTCGAGGCAGGCGTAGTAGACCGTCGGCAAGAGCTCGTACTCGACGAAGTTCTCCCAGTTGTTGTCTCCCGCGAAGTCCCCGTCGAAGTCCACGGGGGACGGCACGTCCTGGCGACCTCCCCTGGGATGGAACTCGTGATAGATGACCGGTGCGTAACGTCTGGCCAGCTCCAGCCGCTCGTCCACCCGGACAACACCGGCCGAAGGCCGCAGGGAAGGTCGGCGGAGGGGGCCGTTCCCCAGATTCAGGTACCCCAGCCAGGCGCCCGGAGCCAGGAGCGCGAGGACGAGCACCCGACGCGGGCGCCGCTTGCGAGAGGACATGGCCTAGAGCGCCCCGAGGACTCCGGCGACGACCACGAAGAGGAAAACCCCGAAGAGAATGCCGCCGACCAGGAGCAGGATCTTGGTCCAGCTCAGGGGAGCCTCTCCCGCGATCTTCCCGCTCTGTCCGTTGATGAGCAC
>JAUIEE010000274.1 GCA_030428965.1 bacterium
GGCCTTCACCCTCTACACCGTGCCCTACATGGTGCAGGGGGTGAAAGCGGCTTCCCTCGTGCTCTCGGAGGCGAGTGCGGGAGCCCTCTCTCCGGCCTGGGTCGGCCTCGGGGTCCTGGTCACGGTGCTGGCCTACACCTCGGTGGGCGGCATGCGGGGGACCGCCTGGACCAACGTGTTCCAGGGCACGCTCTTTCTGGGGTTCATGCTGGCGGCGGTGGTTCTCATGGCCCGCTCCTTGGGGGGATGGAGCCAGGCTACCCAGAACGTGCGCAGCGTCGACCCAGCCCTGCTGGTGCGGGGTGAAGGGGGCCTCTTCGCCCCCCGGGCCTGGGCATCCTGGGGACTGGTGATCTCCACCACGGTGATCGGATTCCCCCACATGATCGTTCGACTGATGGCGGCCGGAGAGGCCGAGTCCCTCAAGAGCGTTTGCCGGCTCTATCCCCTGGCCCTGGTGCTGCTCTGGGTGCCGGCCGTCGCCATCGGTGTCTGGGGTCGCGGCGCCTTCCCCGAGCTGGAACGTCCCGATCTCGTGTTCTCGACGATGGCGGGGGCTCACCTTCCCCAGGCCCTGGGAGTGCTGGCCTTCCTGGCCGTCTTGGCGGCCGTGATGTCGACCCTCGACGCTCAGATCCTGACCCTTTCCTCGATGCTCGTTCGGGACGTGCTGCGCCCCCTGGTGGGAACCCAGGTCGACCAGGTGCGCGTGGGGCGTTGGTTCACCCTAGGAATCGCCGCGCTCGTCTACGGGCTCTCGTTGAGCTGGGGGGACAGCGTCTTCGCGATCTCGCGCAAGGCCTTCGAGGGGTACACCACGCTGGTTCCCACGTTGTTCCTGGGGGTGCGTTGGTCGGGATTCACCGCTCGCGGAGCCCTGGCCTCCATCTTGGCGGGCAATCTCGTGCTGGTCCTGGGCTGGTCGTGGCCGGGCTTTCCAAGCTTGGGGTTCCTCCCGGTCTTCTGGGCCTTCGTGACCGCCAGTGCTGCGGCCTGGGGCGTGAGCCTCTTGGACAACAGGCGCCGCAGCTAGGTCTCGTCCGCTGTGAGGAAGTAGTTGAAGTCCTCGGAGTCGTCGCCCTGCAGGAGTTCGCTGGCATGGGCGGGGCTCTTGGCGTTGAACAGCTGCGCCTGGAAGACAGGATCGGTGCCGATGTTGCGTGCCAGGGTGGCCAGGACCTGCAGGTGACGGTCGCGCTCGTCCGGAGCTGTCCCCAGCAATACCATGCAGTGCACCGGTCGGCCGTCGGGCGTGTCGAAGTCGAGCCCGGTTCGAGAGAGCGCCATGACGCCCGCCATCGAGTTGCCCGGTGCCAGGATGCCGTGGGGAACGGCCAGCCCACCCCCCAGGCAGGTGGAGGCCTGTTCTTCGCGTTCCAGCACCGAGCTCAGGAGGGCCTTGCGCTCATCGGCCTCCATGTGGTGGGACGTGATCATCATGTCGACCAGCTTCTCGATGGCCTCGTGCTTCGTCGAGGCGACGAAGTCGGTGACGATGTTCTCCTCCTCGAGGAAGTCCATCAGGCGCAGGCGATCCTTGCCGACCTCGCCAGCCCGCCCCAGGGCGTAGCGCGTGAAGATCGGGCCAGCGACTTCGTTGACCGTGACCACGGTGAGAACCACCGAAGAGAAGATCTCGGCGACGTCGACGAAGGCCGGGTCGTCCTGGATCAAGATCACCAGGGCCACGGCAAGCCCGGCCTGGGGCACGAGGGCGATGCCTAGGTTGCGCTTGACGTTGTCGGTGGCATGGGCCAAGCCCATGGCCAAGCGTGCTGCGAGGACCTTGCCCCCGAAGCGCGCGAAGAAGAACAGGAGAGCCAGGGCCCCGGCCAGCTCGGCGTTCTCCAGGGACAGGTGCATGCCGGCCAGGGTGAAGAAGATGGCCAGGATGGCGGGGCGAAAGTCGTCGAACATGGAGTCGACGACGTTGTCCCGTTCGCGCGTGATGTTGACCTGGACGAAGCCCAGGAACAGGCAGGCCAGGAGCGGGGACACGTCGAAGTAGTCGGCGGCACCGGAGGTCAACACCAGGCTGACCATGGCCGCGGTGGAGAGGCGCTCGTTCTTCGCCGTGTAGCGCGCGAACAGCTCCATGGCCACGGCGACGCCGCCGCCGATCGACATGGCGATCAACAGCTGCAGGCCCGGTTCGGAGATGGCCTGGACCAGGTTGCCTTCACCGCCGCCCGAGCGGGCCACGAAACGGGCCACCTCGAACAGGAAGATGCAGGCCATGTTGTTCAGGGCGACCGCCGCGACGAGGGTCTTGACGAACACGCCGCGCGCCCTGGCCTCGCGCACGAGGGCCACGATCGTGGCGGGGGCGGTGGCGATGGCGCAGGTCGCGAACAGGGCCGAGAGCTCCCAGCCCGTGTCCGTCAGGAAGTAGATGGCCGAGAAGACGATCAGGGGCGTGACCGTGGATTCCGCCACCAGGAGGAGCAGGAGCCGCTTTCCGGCGTTGCGAAGGCGACGCAGGTTCAGGTGCGCCCCGACGGCGATGGCCATCAGCCCCAGGGCGAAGTGGGTCAGAGGTTGAAGCTCGTGGAGCGCTTCCTCCTCGAACAGCTCCAGCCCCGCCTTGCCGAAGACCACGCCGGCCAGGATCTGGCCTGTGATGCGGGGCAGGCGAAAGCGGGCCGCGACGGCCCCGAACAGGATGCCGGCCAGGATGATGACGGCCAGGATCAGAAGCGGTCCGGCACCTTCGACGAGGTTGGGCGTCGCAAGGGAGAGCATGGGGGCCGGCATCCTAGCGAGGAGAGGGGGCGGCTTGCCTCCTTTGCGGCAGGTTTGGAGGCGAGGCGGGCCCGGGACGAGGGGGCCCGGGTAGGCGTGCGGGCCGACTTCTGGCAGAATCCGCGGCCCTCGATGTCCCTTCCCCGCGTTCAGTCCAGAGCCTCCCGTGATGCCGACCCGGCCCAGCCGGCGGTTCACCTGGTCACCTTCGGGTGTCAGATGAACAAGTACGACTCGCTCCTTGTCGAGGGGCGCTTCGAGAGCCGGGGCTACCGCATCACCGAGTCGGCCGAGGAAGCGGACGTGATCCTCTTCAACACGTGCTCGGTGCGCGATCACGCCGAGGAGCGAGTCTATTCCTGGCTCGGCGACCTCAAGAAGCGCAAGTCGGAGCGCCCCGATCTCGTGGTCGGGGTCCTGGGCTGTATGGCCCAGAGGGCCCAGGACGAGATCTTCGGCCGGGCCTCCCACGTGGATCTCGTGTGCGGCACGCGCCAGATCGCCCAGTTGCCGGAGATGGTCGATCGGATCCGGGAGCAGCGCGGGGATTTCGAGGGTCAGAAGATCCCGGCGCGTCGGCTGCTCGAGGTCGATATGCGGGCCGAGGTGGCCGTCGAGCGGGAGGACGAAACCTACACCGGTGGCCTTTGCGGCTACCTGGCCGTGATGCGGGGCTGCGACCTCAACTGCACCTTCTGCATCGTTCCCACCGTCCGGGGGCGGGTCCAGAGCCGGCCGATCGAGGACCTCGTGACCGAGGCCCGCTGGATGGTCCGCGGTGGGGCCCGGGTTATCACCCTCCTGGGCCAGACCGTGAACTCCTACGGGGAGGACATGGCCAAGCCCGCTGCCGGGGATCCCCTTGGGCTCGGGCGCCAGGGACGGCCGGGACTGGCGGACCTCCTCCGCAGCCTCCAGGAGGTCGACGGGCTGGAGCGCATACGTCTGGTCACCCTCCATCCGGCCTACGTCACCCAGGCCCTGGCCGAGGCCATCCGGGACTGCGACAAGGTCGATCGCTTCCTGCCCCTGCCGGTTCAGTCCGGCTCGGACGGTGTTCTCCGGCGCATGAAGCGCGGGTACACGACCGACCTCTACCGCCGTCGGGTCGATCTCTTGCGCCGGGAAGTCCCGGACATCGAGCTCGGCTCGGACTGGATCGTGGGCTTCCCCGGGGAGACCGACGAGGACTTCGCCCTGTCCCTGGATCTCCTGCAGGAGATCGGCTTCGTCCAGAACTACGTCTTCAAGTACGACCCCCGGCCGGGGACGGCGGCCCACGGGCTGGAAGACGACGTCCCCGTGGCGGCCAAGAAAGAACGCAACCAGGCTCTCTTGGCCAAGGCCGAACAGGTGGCCCTGGGACGGATGGAGGCCTGGATCGGACGGGAGGCCCAGGCTTTCCTCGAGAGCCCCTCGCCGCGCCAGGCGGGCAGCCTGCGGGGCCACACGATTCACAATCTCCCCGTGAGTCTCGTTGGGGGAGAGGGGCTTCTGGGAAGCTCGGTACGAGCCCGGATCCAGGACGCCAGTGCCTTCGGGCTCTCGGGCGTGCTCGTGCCCTAGGGAGCAGGCAGCGCCTCGAATCGCCGTTCGGCCGGCAGCGTGCGTCTCCCCCCAGCTGTTCGGTTGGCCGAGCTCTTGCCGCAGAGTCCGTCCGGTCCAGCGGTCGGCCGGCCAGGTGCCCGCAAATGACTCAGGGCCGCGGCGATCGCTCGCCGCGGCCCTGAGTGCTAACCATCAACCGACCCTAGGGGCCGGTCTCGGTACCAAGATTAGTTGGTGCCGATGTTGATGATCTCGGCGTTCAGGCCGTACTGACGGACCGGGCCGAAGTTGATGCCGAAGGCCTGCGTGCAGAAACGGGCGTTGATGAGAGTCCCGTCCTTCGGAAGGTCGAACGTGAAGTTCGTCGGGTTCGGGGCCGGAGCCATGCCGGTTCCCTCGTCCTGGAACAGCTGGGCGGACTCGCCGGGGAGGTACGGACCGAAGGCGTAGACCGCGGTTCCGTTCAGGTTCGCCGGCTTGGCGCCGTTACGGCAGAAGCTACCCGACATGCCGTTCTGGGCGGCAAGGGAGATAGCGTAGCCAACACGCGACTGGGTGACGGGGCTGATGATGTGATCCCAGGCCTGACCGATGACCGGACCCGCGGTGCTGGCAAAGCTGTTGGCGTTGCAACCGGTCGGGTTCCAGGAGGTCGTGCTGGCAGCATCGGTGCCGTCGTCTTCGCCGAGGCCAATGTAGAAGTTGGCGCAGGGCGTGCCGCCGGCGGGCTGCGGAAGGGGCTCACAGCCACCGAAGAAGAACGTGGCGATACACGTGCCCGTGGCGCTCGGACGCAGGTTGTAAGCGTCGAAAGCGTCGTTGGCGCAGGTGTTCTCGGTCACGAAGCTGGTCATGAGGGGACCGGTGGTTCCGGTCGGGTCCTTGTGGCCATAGCTCCAGCCGATCTTGCCGTCCGGCACGCAGAAGAGCGTGCTGGCGGGCACGAAGGCCGTGATGACGAAACCAGCACCGGTGTTCGTCGGCAGAGAGCCGGCGCGACCCGGAAGGCCGGAGAAGACAAAGCGGCTGTCGTCGACTTCGACGCCCGTGGTCGAGCAGAAGCCGGTTTCACCCGTGTAGAAGGCCACTTCCATGCAGGCGCCGGGGCCTCCACTGCCGGTGTCTTCCTGGGTGGTGGCGTAGCCGAAGTAGAACTGGGTGATGATCCCAGTCTTGCCGGTGGCCTTGGCAGCCCAGTCACGCCACTCATCATTGATGGTGCCGGAGCTGAAGAAGCCCATGGTGTTGGTGTTAAGGAAGCAGTTCGCCAGAGCAGCGGCGGAACCAACGGCCTGCGCGTTCGACTGCTGGACGCCGGTCACCGTGTTGGACGGAGTACCGAGGCGGGTCAGCTTGCCGGTGGCGATGTCGTAGGTAGCGCGCTGGAGGGGCCCCGCGACGGGGGTGAACTCCTTCGCTTGGAGGTTCTGACCGTTAGCGGCTGTCGACAGAGCGAAAGCAGCAAACGCGCCAGCGATGAGGGTCTTACTCGAAACCATTCTGTTCACCTTTCTGAGTTCCCCTGGTGTAGGGGGGTCGATTCGATTCGATCGCGATGATTCACGAGGGTGCGCATCGGCTCGAAGGGGTCCCATCCGGGCCCCCGTTGCAACGATCTCGCCGAGGCGAGATCACACATGTCCCTTACGGACGGGGGGGGAGGTGGATAGGTTCCGTTCGAACCGCCACTTGAGGTGTGTGAACTGTAATGAGAGTAACCAGGCCGGCGAGTCGCGGTGGAAAAAAACCGGGTCTTTGGGCAGAAAACTCCAAGGCTTCTCGAAGCCCGGAAAGCACTTCCCGGCGGGGCCTCCCCGAAACCCTTTCCGAGAAACGGAAAACCTGCCGCAGGCCCTTTCAGCGGCCCTTTGGAGAGCGATCCGGTCCGGGCGGAGAAGGGGAAAACCGTTCGCTCCGGCGGAACCTTTTGCGCGATTTTTTGCAAAAGAAGGGAACTCTCTTTGGGCTGTCTTGAAGGGACGGTCTTTCGGGTTGGATTGGGCTCGATGATCCTGTCTTCTCTGCCCTGTTTTTGGGCTCGAGGTCCGGCCAGGGCATGGTCGAAGGGCCTGGGCAGCGCCCCATGAGGTCCCCATCGAACTTCCCCCCGCCCGATCCCGGGCGCCTGGTCGTGGTCTCCGTAAACTATCGGGCGGCCGACTACCTGATCCGTTGTCTTTCCTCCCTCGAATCCGAGCGGGAGCTCCTGCCCGGCCTGGAGGTCCTTGCCGTGGACAACGCCTCGGGGGACGGCTCCGTGGAGGCTCTCGAGGCGGCCATCGTCGAGCGGGGCTGGGGGAGCTGGGTGCGGGTTCTCTCCTCCCCCGAGAACGGGGGCTTCGCGGCGGGCAACAACCTGGCCCTGGAAGGGCTCCTGGGCGAGGCTGAGCCCCCCGAATGGATCTGCCTCTTGAACCCGGACACCGAGATCTACCCCGGGGCCCTGGCCAGCCTGGTGGCCTTCCTGCAGAGCCGGCCCCGGGCCGGCTTCGCGGGCCCCGGCACCGAGGTCGGGCGCGGCAACCTGCGCGGCAGCGCCTTCCGCTTCCCCGGGATCTTGAACAGCTTCGACGAGGGCCTGCACCTGGGACCCGTCTCGCGCCTCCTTTCCCGCTGGAAGCTGGCCCCTGACCCCCGCCCCGAGCCCCATGCGACGGACTGGCTCTCGGGGGGC
>JAUIEE010000275.1 GCA_030428965.1 bacterium
GGGTTCCGAGCGTCCGGCCTGCTACTGCGCCAACCGCGCCCACCACGCCGACGTCGGCGGCGCGCAGCCGGGCTCGATGGCCCCGGCCTCGGACGTGCACGGCGAGGGGCTGCGCATTCCGCCCACCAAGCTCGTGCGCGGGGGCCAGGTCGACGGCGAGCTCTTTCGACTCATCCTGGCCAACATGCGGGTACCCCGCGAGCGGGAGGGGGACCTCTTCGCCCAGTGGTCGACCAATCGCGTGGGGGAGAAGCGGCTCTTGGAGATGGCGCGTGAACAGGGCGCCGATGAGCTGCAGACCAAGGCCGGCGAGCTGATGGACTGGACCGAGCGCTTGACGCGCGACCTGCTGGAGGAGTGGCCCGATGGAGAGGTCTCCTTCGAAGACGAGCTCGAGGAGTCGATCGAGGGCGGGGCGAACGCGCGCCTGCGGCTCACGATCGAGAAGCGCGGTGGCCAGGTCGTCTTCGACTTCCGGGGCAGCGACCGCTTGCCCGGGAGTCCCCTGAACGCGACGCGCGCGGTCACCGTTTCGGCGGTGTTCTACGTGCTGCGCGCCCTCTTGCCGGATCGGACCCCCACCAACGACGGCATCCTGCGACCGGTCGAGATCCGCACCGAGCCGGGGACCCTGGTGGACGCCCGTTATCCATCCGGCGTGGCCGGGGGCAACGTCGAGACCAGCCAGCGCCTGGTGGACGTTCTCCTGGGGGCCTTGGCTCCGCTGTTCCCCGAGCGCATCCCCGCCGCCAGCGCGGGGACCATGAGCAACCTGACCTTCGGCGGCGCCCGTCGCGGCGGGGAGAGCTTCGCCTACTACGAGACCATCGGCGGCGGAGCCGGCGCGGGGCCGGGAGGAGACGGTGCCCACGCCATCCAGACCCACATGACCAACACCCGCAACACGCCGATCGAGGAGCTCGAAACGAGCTACCCGGTGCGTGTCCTTTCCCACGGGATCCGTCGGGGCTCCGGCGGTGCCGGCAAGCATCGCGGAGGAGAGGGCATCGAGAAGGCCCTGCTCTTCCTGGAGCCGGTGCAGGTCTCATGGGTCGCCGAGCGTCAGAAGAGCGGCCCGTGGGGGCTGGCGGGCGGAGAGGCCGGCCGCCGGGGGGGGGCCTTCCTGCGGACGGGTGCGGGGCGGGGGCGCCTGCGGGCCCTGCCCGGCAAGTTCACGCGCTCGCTCGCGGCCTGGGACACCCTCGAGCTGCGCACGCCTGGCGGCGGGGGATTCGGCTCCTCCGCAGCTGGGGACGCGCCTGTCTAGGTTTGGGGTTGTTCCTCAGCGGAGGCCCGGGGAGAATCCTCCTCGGCCGCGTCGATCCAACCCGCTTCCCCCTTTTCCATGTCGAGTCATCCATGCCCACGTTGAGCGTTTTCGGTGCCCAGTGGGGGGACGAAGGCAAAGGGAAGATCATCGACCGCCTCTCCCGCGGCGCGGACCTCGTGGTGCGCTACCAGGGTGGTGCCAACGCGGGCCACACGGTGGTCGTCGGCGGTGAAAAGTACGTCCTGCACCTGATCCCCTCCGGCATCCTGCACGAGGGGACGGTCAACGTCATCGGCAACGGAGTTGCCCTCGATCCCGTCGTCCTCCTGGAGGAAGTCGACGGGCTCCTGGAGCGCGGCATCCGCTGCTCTCCCGAGCAGCTCTCGGTCTCCTCCTGCGCCCACGTGATCTTCCAGCACCATCGGGAAATCGATCAACTCTCGGAACGCTGGAAGGGCGAGGGGCGTATCGGAACCACCGGGCGTGGGATCGGCCCCTGCTACGCCGACAAGGCCGCCCGGACCGGGCTGCGTGTCGCGGACCTGCTCGACCCCGAGGACCTCCACACCCGGCTGCAGGCCAACCTGGCCGAGAAGAACGCACTGCTCGAGAAAGTGCACGGAGCGGAGCCCTTCGACATCGAACAGACCTTCGAACGCTACGCGGCCCTCGGTCAGCGCCTGGCTCCCTTCGTCCGGGATACAGGCGCGCTCGTCCGCAGCGCGTGGAAGGCCGGCAAGTCCGTGCTCTTCGAGGGGGCCCAGGGCGCCATGCTCGACCTGGATCACGGCACCTATCCCTTCGTCACCTCCTCCAACACCGGCGTGGGGGGCATCGGCCCCGGAGCCGGCTTTCCGCCGAGCCGCATCGATCGGGCCGTGGGGATCGCCAAGGCCTACTGCACGCGCGTGGGGGAAGGCCCGTTCCCGACCGAGGACTCCGGCACCGAGGGGGAGCGATTGCGTGAGCTGGGCCACGAGTACGGGGCCACGACCGGCAGGCCGCGACGCTGCGGCTGGTTCGACGCGGTCGCGGCGCGCTACGCCCTCGAGCTCAACGGAGCGACCTCCCTGGTCGTGACGAACCTGGACGTGCTCTCCAGCTTCGAGACCGTGAGGCTGGCCACGGCCTACGACGTGGGGGGGACCCGTACCGAGACCTACCCCACCGCCCTGGCGGACGTCGTGCGGGCCAAGCCCGTGTTCGAGTCCCACACCGGCTGGTCCGAGGACATCACCGCGGTGAGGGACTTCGGGGACTTGCCGAAAGCCGCCCAGGCCTACGTCGAGTCCCTGGAAGGGGTGCTGGGCGTACCGATCTCCATGCTCTCGGTCGGTCCCGAGCGCGACCAGATCATCGAGCGTCACGGCGGCCTCGGATGAGTCCCCCGCGCGTTCGTCGTCCGGATCTCGGCGGACCTTTCCCCGAGCACATCGCGGTCATCATGGACGGCAATGGCCGTTGGGCCGAAGGGCGCGGGTTGCGCCGCGTTCTGGGGCACCGGGAAGGGATTCGCTCGGTGCGAGAGATCACCACGTCCTGTGCGGAGATGGGGGTCAAGAGCCTGACCCTGTACGCCTTCTCCGTCGAGAACTGGAAGCGGCCCCGGGCGGAGGTGCGCTACCTGATGCGGCTCCTGCGCACCTTCCTGATCGGAGAGCGGGACACGCTGATGGAGAACGACGTGCGTCTGAGCGCCATCGGTCGCCTCGACAGCCTGCCCGACGACGCCCTCGTGGAGCTGCGACGAACCGAGGAGCTGACGCGCGACAATCCCGGCATGCGTCTGCGCCTGGCCCTTTCCTACGGAGCTCGCACCGAGCTGGCCGACGCGGCCCGCAAGCTCTCGAAGGACGTGCTCGCGGGCAAGCTCGACCCGGATGCGATCGACGACGAGACCCTGAGGAGCTACCTCTACGATCCCGAGACGGCCGACCCCGATCTTCTGATCCGGACCGCCGGGGAGATGAGGCTCTCGAACTTCCTCCTGTGGCAGGCCTCCTACGCCGAGCTCTACGTGGCCCAGGTTTGCTGGCCCGAGTTCCGCAAGCCGGAGTTGATGGAGGCCTTGGCCTCCTACGCCCGCCGTCAGCGCAAGTACGGCGGGTTGGTCCTGGATCGACCTCCGACCAAGCCGATCCCTCCCGTTTCGAGTGAGCGTCCTTAGCTCGAGCATCGTTCGACGCACCCTGACCGGGACGCTCATCGGCATCGGCGCTGCCTCGGTCCTGTGGGGCAACGAGCGCGACCCGTCCGGGCTCGTTCCCTGGGCGATGGGAACGGCGATGTTCGCGCTCTGCTGGCTCGAGGTGGCGCGCATGGGGCTCTGGCCCGCTGCGGGCCTGGTGCGCGCCCTGGGGCTCTCCGGTTTGGGCGAGGCGGTCGCATGTCTCCTGGCCCTGACGGTGGGGGAGGACCTTCCCTCGCGCCACCCGAGCTGGGTCTTCGCCTTGGCGAGCGCCGGCTTGGCGGTGCTGCTGGCGCTCGGGGTCTCGAGGCGAGCGGGCGTGGCGACCACGGCCGGCTACGCCCTCTGGTTCGTCCCGCCGCTGTTCGGGTGGATCGCGATCGATGCCCACTGGGGGTCCGCCGGACTCGTGAGTCTGGTGGTGCTCTCGAAGATCGGCGACATCTTCGGCTACTTCGTGGGTCGCGCCATCGGACGAACGCACCCCTTTCCGAACATCAGCCCCGGCAAGACCACGGCCGGGTGCGTGGCCTCGACCCTGGCGGCGATCGCAGCGGGCATCGGCCTGGCCCAGGCCGACGTGCTTCCCGCGACCCCCCTGTCAGGTGCCCTGATCGGGCTCACGATCAACCTGGCTTCCCAGGCGGGCGATCTGCTCGAGAGTCGGGTCAAGCGCAGGGCGGGGGTCAAGGACTCCGGGACGTGGCTCGGACCCTCGGGAGGCTTCCTGGATCTCCTGGACAGCTTCCTGTTGTCCATTCCGGTGGCGCTCCTGAGTTGGTCGTGGCTCCTGGATTGACGAAAGCCGGCCCGGGCGGGAGAGTAGGCCCTGGCGAAGATGTCCTTGACCGAACTCACGATTCCCCTGCGCTCCCACGACGAGGCCAACCTCATCCTGGGCCCCTACGACCGCAACGCGAAGCTCCTGCGCCAGGCCCTCGACATCGAGGTCTTCACCCGCGGCGGCAACCTGCGCCTGAAGGGAGCCGACTCCGAGGTCAACGAGGCTCGCCGTCGCATCGACCACCTGCTGGGCAAGCTGCGCAAGGGACGCGAGCTCGAATCGGCGGACATCGAGACGATCCTCCTGGGCGAACATCCGGGATCGGCCCAGGCCGGCGCCAGCCCTTCGATCGCCGATCGCCTGGCCCCCGCGGCGGCGGAGGCGCGCGCAACCGGTGGCCGGGGAACGACGTCTCCGGCGCGCCCGCGGGCCGTCGAGCCGCGCACCAAGAATCAGAGACGCTACCTCGAGGCCATCGAGGCCAATGCCTTGACCTTCGGGATCGGCGCGGCGGGAACGGGCAAGACCTTCCTGGCCGTGGCCGCCGCCGTACGTGCCCTGCGCTCGGGGGTCTGCCGGCGGCTGGTGATCACGCGCCCCGTGGTGGAGGCCGGGGAGCACCTCGGGTTCTTGCCCGGCGACCTGCAGGCCAAGCTCAACCCGTACATGCGTCCGGTCTACGACGCCCTGTTCCAGATCCTGGGCTTCGAGGAGGTCAGCCGCCTGGAGGAGGTCGGCGTGATCGAGGTCGCTCCCCTGGCCTACATGCGCGGGCGGACGCTCTCCCACTCGTTCGTCATCCTCGACGAGGCTCAGAACACGACCGTGGCTCAGATGAAGATGTTCCTGACCCGCCTCGGGGAGGGCTCGAGCATGGTCGTCACCGGGGACCCCAGCCAGTCGGACCTCTCCGGGGGGGCCCGCAGCGGGTTCGTGGATGCCGTCAAGCGGCTGCGGGGCTTCGAAGGTGTGGGCGCGTGCGAGTTCACGACCCAGGACATCGTGCGCCACCCCCTGGTGGAGCAGATCGTGCGCGCCTACGAGAGTCCGCGGGAGTAGTTCGGTGGACATCGCCTGGGAGACCGAGTCCGTCCTGAGCGACGGGCGCGTCGGTGAGATCCTGCGGGCCGCCCTGCGGTACGGGGGGCGCGCAGACGAGGACGTCTCCGTCACGTTCGTCGACGAGGCGACGCTCACGGCTCTCCACGGGCAGTATCTGGACGATCCCACGCCTACGGACGTCATCAGCTTCGAGCTGGGGCAGGGGGCCGGGCCGGTCGGGGAACTCTACGTGAGCGTGGACCGGGCACGGGAAGTCGTGGCACAGCGGGGTGGGGAGCTCGAGGCCGAGCTGGCGCTCTACCTGGTGCACGGTGTGCTCCATCTGTGCGGGTACGACGACCACGGCGAGCAGGAGCGTGCGCGCATGCGCCGCGCCGAGCTCGAAGTGCTCTCGGGTCTGGGAGTGAGCCTGCCCGAGGGACCCCACGAGTTCGGATGAAGGGACGCGGGAAGCGTCTCTTGCTTGTTTTCTCGAATTTTTTTGGAGGCGCTTCGCGGTCGTTGTCTCTTAGCGAGTTCCAAGTCCATTGGACGAATGGACTGCGAGTGCGAACGTTTCGCTGTTCGTCCGCAAGGGCACGGGAGTTTCGATGCGCGCGTGGGCTCGACCGAGAGTCTTGATTCCGTCGGTGCGCTTGCCAAAACAGAGCACCTCGGACGTGCGAGAGGCCTCAGGGTTCGCACGCTTCGACACGAGCAACTCCGAACCTCCATGGGAGCCTTCGCCGATCCCGTGCCAAAGACCGAGCCCTCCGACCGGGAGGTTTTGCTCGCTCGTCTCTGGCAGGCCTACGCCGACCAGCCCGGTGACGAGGCGCGCAACCGTCTGGTCGAGGCCTACCAGTACCTGGTTCGCAGCGTCGTCGGCCGTTTCGCCGTGCGCTTGCCCCGCTCGGTGGACCGCGGTGACCTGCAGACCGCCGCGAACGTGGGTCTGATGGCCTCGGTCCAGAGCTTCGACCCCTCGCGACAGGTACGCTTCGAGTCCTACGCCGAGATGCGGATTCGGGGAGCTCTCCTGGACGAGCTGCGCACCGAGGACTGGCTGCCCAGGCCCTGGCGCCAGCGCATCGAGATGCAGAAACGGGCGGTCGAGCGCCTGCGCTCGGCCCTCGAGCGCGAGCCGCGCGACGCGGAGGTGGCCGCTGCCCTGGGGTTCTCCCTGGAAGAGTACGAGTTCCTCTTCGGCACCGGGCTACCGGGGGCTCCGACAGGTTCGATGCCCAACGGGGAGGACGACGAGGGCGGCTCTCAGCTCGAGATCGTCCCCGACGACCGGCTCGATGCTCCGGGCGAGAAGCTCAAGCGTGACGAGCTCCTGCGCCTGGTGGCCCAGAAGCTGAGCGAGCAGGAGTACCGCATCGTCTACCTCAAGTACTGGGAAGATTTACCCATGCGCGAGATCGGCGACCTGATGGGGCTGTCCGAGTCGCGCGTGTGCAAGATCCACTCGAAGCTCCTCGAGCGGCTCAAGGATCGCTTTCGGGTTCGCCAGGGCGAAGAGGCCTAGCAGCCCGCGGGGCACGTCTCGCGCGGCAATACGGAGCCGCAGCAATTTGCTACCTCCTCGACCCGGGGGGTTGCGTGATGGAGGGTCGCGGGTCGAGGAGGTAGCAAATTGCTGCG
>JAUIEE010000276.1 GCA_030428965.1 bacterium
CCAGCTCCGCCCGGGCGAGGAGCAACAGGATCGGGCCGTGATCGGGGCGCAGCCACAGGGCGTTCTCGAGCCGTTCGCGCGCGGACTCCCATTCGCCCTGCAGGGAGAGCACCTCGCCCAGCTTGGCCTGGGCGGAGGAGGAGGCCGGGTTCAGTTCGACGGCGCGCTCGAGGTGGGGGAGGGCCTCGGCCTGACGATCGTCCAGGGAGAGCAGCACGCCCCAGTTCAGCTCGAGCTGGGCGTGGTTCGGCACGATGCGGCTGGTCTGTTCGCACAGCTCGAGGGCCGACTCGAGATCCCCGAGCTGTGCCCATGCGGCGGTCATCATCCCCTGCACGGTGATGTCGGCAGGCTGCTCCTCGAGCAACGGAGCGAGCAGCTCGAGGGCGGCCTCTTCGTCTCCCGCACGCAGCAGCTGGCGTGCGCGCGCCATCGTGTCCCGGCGGCCGGCCTGGAAGGCGAACACCTCGGCCGCCCAGGGGTCCGCCCAGACGCGACTCGTGCGGTCCACGGGCTCGGCTGCGGCCTGGCGTGCCCGCTCGGCCTGCCCGCCCTGGTGGAGAGCACGGATCCAAAGCCGTCGCAGCTCCGGATCCCGGGGGAAGCGCTCGAGGGCCGGCGCGAGCACCTCGAGGGCAGATTCGGTGTGGTCGCGCTCCAGCGCGATGTGAGCGAGGCCTGCGGCCCCCGAAGGGTCCCCGGACTGCAGCCGCACGACTTCGTGGAAGGCGGCCTCGGCGGCGTCGAGGCGACCCAGGTCGAGCAGGAGACGTCCACGCCTCCAGCGGCTCGGTGCGTAGTCCTTGCGCAACTCCTGGGCGCGCTCCAGGTCCCCGAGCGCCCCCTCGGGGTCCCCCAGCTCGTCCTTCACACGGCCGCGGTGGTGCCAGGCCCGGGCCCGCGTCGGTTCGAGCTCGATGACCTGGGAGTAGGCCTCGAGGGCCAGGCGGTGCAGGGCGTTGGCGTCGAAGCTCATGGCCAGCTCCATGCGCGGCAACACCTGCTCCGGCTCGGACTCGATCGCGGCCAGGGCTTCCTCCAGGGCCGTGCGCAGGGCCGGGTCGAGCCTCAGCTCGGGGCCGGGTCGCGGAGGCGGCGGGGGGCCCGCGGGGGCCGGAGCGCAGGCCACGGCCAAGAGGAGCAAGGCCGGCGGCCAGCCGGGGGCAGCGACCCGCGCTCTGGGATGGGAACGTTCCATGGTTTGCGGGCTCTAACCTAGCAGTCCCGTCCCGATCTCCAAGCTGCCCATGCCGGGGGAGCCGGGGAGTTTGAAGAGTTCTTTCACGGGGGGGCCGGGCAGCGCACTCTGTGCGCTGGATGTCCTCCTACGATGCGTGAAGCCCAGAATCTGGTCCTCGGGAATCCGGTCCGATCGTCGGGCGGCCGCTTCGAGGTCCACGAGCCCCTCGAGCCTTGGAATCCGCTGGGGAGCTGGCCCCGCTCGACCGCCGCCGACGTGGGGGGGGCCATGGACGAGCTCGCGCGGGCCGCAGACCGATGGGGCCAGCGGGAGGTCGGGGAGCGCTGCCGGACCCTGGACGCGGCCGGGCGGTCGCTCGCCAGGCCGGGGGAGGAGGAGGTCTGGCTGTCGAGCCGGCTGGGCCTTGGGAGCGAGGAGGCCTTGGCCCGACGGTCGCGCTTCGAGCTGTCCGGACAGCCCCGGGGCGGGAAGCCCTCGACCGCGGTCTGGATCCCCGATTGGACCGAGCTCATCGACGGGGACTGGCGGCACGTGGCCCGGGAGCTCGCCGGGGGGAACCGGCTGGTGCTCCTGCCGGACGCCCGCGTACCGCTCCTGGCGGATCGAATGGTCGAGGCCCTCCTGAAGGGCGGTATCGAGCCGGAGGCCCTGGTGCTCTTGCACGGAGCCGACGAGGAGGCCCTGGCGGCGGCCATCCAGCGGCCCGAAGTCGGGGCCGTTCTGGCTTCCGGCGATGGCGAGCGCGTCCGCTGGTTGCGGGGTCTCGTTCGCCAGGGTGTTCGCGCCGACCTGCGGCTCAAGCGCTGCCGGGCGGTGGAGGTCGAACGCGGGCAGGACCTGGAGCGGCGCGCCGAGCAGGTCGTTCAGCAGGCATTCGGGCGACTGTCCGTTCTGTCCGGGCAACTGCCCGGGCAGGTCGGCCGCGTCTTCTGCGACGAGTCCTGTTTCTCCGAGTTCACGGAGGCCGTCGTGGCGCAGGTCGATCGACTGCCGCGACCTCTGCCCCTGATCGACCGGGAGGCCGTGGGGCAGGTTCGCAAGAGCTGGGCCCTGGGCCTGGACGAAGGTGCGACCTTGATTCGCGGGGGAGCCGAGCTCGAGGGGACGGCGCGCCGGTGCCTGGCGCCGACCGTCTTCACGAACGTGGAGGCTTCGATGCAGAGTGCCCGCCGCGTCGGGCCGGAACCGGTCCTATGCCTCCTCAGGGGGAGTCCCGAGGCTCAGGGTATCGAGGTCAGGGGAAGGTCCCACCCCAGCCCGTGACCCCGCAGGGGGCTCTAGGCTACAATCTCGGGTCGAGCCCGCCCCCGCCGAGGTGCCAGAACCCCGAGCATCCGAGCAGGCAGGGGGCTTCGGCCCCGGGGGGCACTGGACAGACCGGATCCTGGCTCGGGATCCCTTCCGAATCCGCGCTGGGAGAGAAGACCATGATCGAAGCCAAGACCGTTCACGAGACCTTGAAGCGCTTCCAGCTGGTGGACGGCTACGACGTCGTCCTCGACCTGGAGAAGTCCCACGGTTCGTGGGCGGTGGATGCGCGTACGGGGAACGAGTTCCTCGACGCCTTCACCTGCTTTGCCTCCTGGCCGGTGGGCTACAACCACCCGATGATGCTGGACCCGGGCTTCTCCGAGGAGCTCTTGCGGGTGGCACGTTTCAAGCCCGCCAACTCGGACCTGTACACGCGAGAAATGGCCTCCTTCGTGGAAGCCTTCGGGTCGCGCGTCACGCCCCCGGGCTTTCCCCATCACTTCTGGGTGTCGGGCGGGGCTCTGGCGGTGGAGAACGCCCTCAAGACCGCGTTCGACTGGAAGGCGCGCAAGCTCGGTCGGACCAACTTCCACGACGACGTCAACGACCTGGTGATCCTGCACTTCCACCAGGCGTTCCACGGGCGCACGGGCTACACCATGAGCCTGACCAACACGCTGCCCGACAAGATCGGTCTGTTCCCCAAGTTCGACTGGCCGCGCGTGCACAACCCGTTCCTCGTGTTCGACAACGAAGGCAACGTCGCCAACGACATCGAGGCCGAGGAGAAGCGTTCCTGCGACGAGATCCAGGCCGCCTTCCAGAAGCACAAAGGCAAGGTTGCTGCGATCCTGATCGAGCCCATCCAGGGGGAAGGGGGCGACAACCACTTCCGGACCGAGTACCTGCAGAAGCTGCGTGACTTCGCGGATCAGGAAGAGGCTCTCTTGATCTTCGACGAGGTTCAGACGGGCTTCTTCGGATCGGGCAAGCCCTGGCTGTGGCAGCACCACGGCGTGGCCCCGGACGTGGTGTGCTTCGGCAAGAAGACCCAGGTGTGCGGCATCTACGCGGGCAAACGGGTCGACGAAGTCGAGGACAACGTCTTCAGGCGGTCCAGTCGTATCAACTCCACCTGGGGCGGGAACCTGGTGGACATGGTGCGTTGCCGTCGCCTGATCGAGATCATCGAGTCCGATTCGATGGCCGAGAACATCACCCGCATGGGAGAGCGCCTGATCACCGCCTTGCGCAGCATCGCCGCCGAGGGGGGCGTGATCTCCAACGTGCGCGGCGTGGGCTCCTGGGCGGCCTTCACCCTGGATACCCCCGAGACGCGCAACCACGTGCTCAAGGCCATGTACGAACGCAAGCTGATGGGGCTTCCCTCCGGCGTGCGCTCGATTCGCTTCCGCCTGCCGCTCAACATGAACGCCGCCGAGATCGACGAGGTGGCGTCGCGCACGGCCGCTTCCCTGCCTTCGGGGATTCAGGCCTAGGGGCTCTTGGAGCTCTCGCGGACCCGCAGCTGGCCGCAGGCGGCATCGGTTTCGAGTCCGCGGGACCAGCGGACCGTGGCCACGATGCCGGCCTCGGTCAGGATCTCGGCGAAGCGACTTGCGCGCCCCTTCTGGGGGCGCGCGAATCCCAGGCTGCGCCCGATGGGGTTGTAGGGGATCAGGTTGACCGTGGCTCTGCGCCCGCGCAGGCGTTCCACGAGGCGCACGGCGTGCTCGTCGCTGTCGTTGGTTCCACCCAGGAGCACGTACTCGTAGGTGACTTCACGGCCCGTCTCGGCGAACCAGTCGTCCCCGGCGGCGAGTAGCTCCTCGACCGTCACCGCGGCCATGGCCGGCACGAGCTGGGCGCGCTGGGCGTCGTCGGGGCTGTGGAGCGAGAGCGCCAGCTGGAAGCGAGGCTCGTCCCGAGCGATGCGCCGCAGGCGCTCGGGGAAGCCCACGCTCGAGACGGTGATCTTGCGGGCCCCGAGCCCCAACTCGCCCTGGACCACCGCAAGGGCAGCCTTGAGGTTGGGGTAGTTGAGGAGGGGCTCCCCGATCCCCATAACCACGCTGCGTCCCAGGGGGCCCAGGGCCTGGCCGCGCAGGTACTGCTCCAGGATCTCGTGGCTGGCCAGGTTGCTCTCCAGCCCCAGCAAGCCCGAGGCGCAAAAGGGGCAGCCCACGGGACAGCCTACCTGGGTCGAGACGCACAGGGTGGCTCCCTTGTTCTTGCGGGAGGGCATGAAGACCGTCTCGATGTTCCCCGACCCTTTCGGGCGCGGGAAGGAGATCAGGAGCTTGATGGTCCCGTCGCTGGCTTCGGTTCGGGCGACCTCCCGTCCCGCCAGCAGGGGGATCTCCTGGGCCAGCGCGTTGCGCAGGGGCTTGGGCAGCGCCGTCATCTCCCCGTAGTCGAGGACTCCGTTCTGGAGGACCTCGCGCCGTATGATGCGGGCGTGGAAGGGCTTGCCGCCCAGGCGGGCTACCTGTTCCTCGGCTTCCTCGGGGGAAAGGGAGAAGAAGGGGCGGGCCGTCTCAGCCACCGGCGAGCCGTGCTTTCCTGAGGATACCGGCGACCTTCTGCGCCTTGTCCCGTGCGTCCTGCAGCGAGCTCGCGTTGGCGCCACCCACGGCTCGGTGTCCACCTCCGCCGAGGGTCTCCATGACTTCGCCGATGTGAATGCCTTCGCTGGGCAGGTTCCAGGGGTTCTGTCCACAGGTCACGTGGAAGCCCGAGCGGGTGGGGATGACCCCCACGGAGTAGAAGGCCTTGGAATGATGGAAGAATGGCGCGAAGCGTTCCCGGCGGATCTTCTTCGAGGAAGCGTCGTAGAGGATGACCTCGTTGTCGGTCGAAAGGACGGTCTCGGGGAACTGCCGCAGGGCCTTGTCGCGGTTCTTGACGGCCCGCTGCCAGCAGCGCTCCACGTCATCGCGGTCCGCGACCTCTTCGATGCTCTTGTCGCGCATGGCTCCCACGAGCTCGTCGGTCCAGTCTGGCGAGGGGGCGGCGGCCAGGGCCCGTGAGACCCGCAGCGCCGGGGCATCGCCGAACAGCGCTTCGTCCACGCTCTTGAAGCGAGCCGCGTCCACGATGTCGGACCAGTGGGACATCTCCTCGAAGCGTTCCGGGGTCTGGTAGCCCCAATGCTCCCGGGCATGGCGCAGGATGAGAGGGGGGCACGAAGGGGAATTCTCGTCCCAGGCCCAGCGCTCGGAGGGTTCGTACTGCTCCCTCAGCTCGGGCGAGAGAAAGGTCGTGGGGTGGTGGTCGAACCAGTACTCCGCCCTCGGATGGAAGTGAAAGTCGACCACCGCGAAGCGTCGGCCGCGCTCGAAGTCCTTCCAGTTGGTGCGCTGGTCGTAGTTGACGCTGTGCCAGCGCGGGTCCTCATCGTGCGTCGTGCGCAGGATGTGGGCCAAGATGGCCGCGGAGACCATTCCGTCGAAGTCGCGGTGATAGTGAATCGTCAGCGGATGTAGGGCGCTCACGCCGTGAGGATAGCCTACGGCGGGACCCGTCGATACCGGAGACTGCGTCCTCCCCGTGGGCGTGGGGGCCTGGCACCGTGTTCGCCGTGGAGCCGAGCGCTACGACGAGCGCGGTTCCCGGTCGATGGCCGAGGAGCAGAAGCGCGGCGGCCCGCCGACCGAAGCGACGGGTCCGCCGGTGATCGGCCCGGGCCGATCGGCTAGGCGCTCTCGCGCTTCTCGTCCGTGCCCGGGACGTCGGGAGCCTGTTCGGGGGCCTGGACGTCCTGGGTCTCGGTAGGCTCCAGACCCAGGGCCAGCTGGCGCCGACCGTGCACGACCTCGGAGTCGATCACGAACTTGCGCTGATCCCTTCGGTTCGGGAGCTCGTAGAGCAGGTCGAGGAGGATGCTCTCGAGAATGGATCGGAGAGCGCGCACACCGGTGTCCCGCTCGATGGCGATCTCGGCGATGGACTCCAGCCCGTCCCGGGAGAACTGCAGGTCGGCTCCCTCCATGGCGAACAGCCCTTGGTACTGGCGAATCAGGGCGTTCTTGGGCTCGGTGAGGATGCGCACCAGGTCGTCGCGCCGGAGCTGATTCAGGGTGACGACGACGGGGAGGCGACCCACGAACTCGGGGATCATTCCGAATTCGACCAGGTCCCGGGGCGAGACGTAGCTGAGCAGCTCGTCCTCGCTGAGCTCACCCTCCGGTGCGTTCCACGGTGTCGGCTTGACGCCTTCGGCGGCCTCGGTCAGGGCTCGGCCCGCTCGGCTGAAGCCGATCACGTCGCGCCCGATGCGCTTGGAGACCACCTCGGAGATGTTGCTGAAGGTTCCACCGCAGATGAACAGGATGTTGCTCGTGTCCACCTGGATGTACGCCTGCTCGGGGTGCTTGCGTCCGCCCTGGGGGGGGACGTTGGCCACGGTGCCCTCGAGGATCTTCAGCAGGGCCTGCTGCACGCCCTCTCCAGAGACGT
>JAUIEE010000277.1 GCA_030428965.1 bacterium
TGCGTCCATTCGCCCGCGCCCGGCAGGTCGCCGCGGCGATGCGTCCAGAAGCTGGCGCCGTCGGCCGCGACGATTTCGCTTTGGCCCTGCCCGAGATCGAAGCCGTTTGTCCGCGCGTGATCATCCTGCACCGGGGTCGCATCGCGGCGGATGGAACGCCGGACGAGCTCGTGCGGACCCTGGGGGGAGAAGCGGCCGTGCGGCTCGAGGCGGTCCTGCCGGATCCGGGCGAGGCCCAACGGCTGCTGGCCACGATCCCCGGCGTACGAGCGGTGAAGTCCGCGGGCAGGCTGGGGATCCACCAGGCCTTCGACATCCAGGCCGAGGAAGACGTGCGCGAGGACGTGGGCGCCCTGGCCGCCCAGCGCAACTGGGCCCTGCGGGAGCTGTCCTGGAGCCGTCCCAGCCTCGAACAGATCTTCGCGCGCATCGCGCTCGACCTCGAGCAGGGCACCGAACCTCCCGAGCCCACGGCGAAGCCCGTCGAGGTGCCCGAGGTCAGGCCTGCGGCCCAGAGCTACAACCTCAGTCCCTTCGAGAACTGATGCGAGGTCTGTTCGCCATCTACCGGCGAGAGCTGGCCGGACTCTTCCTGGCTCCTTTGGCCTGGATCCTGTTCTGTCTGACCCTGCTCTACAACGCCTTCTGGTTCCTGCACTTCCTGGAGAAGCAGACCGGGGGCGAGGTGAACACCGCCCTGACCCTGGTGCTCGGGGGCTCGTGGTCCTTCTGGATCCTGACCCTGTTCCTGCCGCCGCTCCTGACCATGCGCATGATCAGCGAGGAGTCGCGCACGGGCATGCTGGAGTTCATCCTCACCTCCCCGGTCAGCGACGCGGCCGTCATCCTGGGCAAGGCCCTGGCCGCGACGACGTTCCTCGGCCTGGTCTGGCTGAGCGTGCCGCTCTACGGCCTGTGCGTGCAGTGGCTGGGAGCCCCTCCGGACTGGGGCATCGTGGCGACGAGCTGGCTGGGAGCCGTGCTCGTGTGCGCCCTGTTCTCGTCCATCGGCCTGGCCTTCAGCGCGCTCTCGGGCACGCCGCTGATCGCCGCCTTCCTGGCTCTGGTCTTCAACTGCATCCTGATCTTCCTGCCGCTCTTCGGGCGCTCGGCCCGGGGTCTGGCGGAAAAGCCCCTGCTCTGGACCATCGAGAAGGTCGACGTTCTGGGCCACTTCCAAGGCTCGTTCCAGACCGGGGCTCTGGACTCCGCTCACGTCGTGTTCTTCCTGGCGTGGACCGCGGCCGTGCTCTTCCTCGCGGTGCGCATCATCGAGTCGCGGAGGTGGCTCTAGGTGGGGGGGGGCGTCAGCCGCTGGACGCGCCTGTGGCTCGGGGCGCAGGTCCTCCTGGCCCTGCTGCTCGCGGGTGGCGCGGCCGTTCTGCTGGTGGATCTCTCCGAGTCGAACTACGTGCGCATCGACCTGTCCGAGAGCGGACGCAACACGATCGATCCGGCCGTGCTCGAGCTGATCGAGAACTTGCCGGAGAAGGTGGAGGTCGACGTCTTCTTCCGTCCGCTCCAGGCGCCTTACTTCCAGGTCACGGCCGAGGCTCAGCAGCGCATGCTCGAGCTGCTCTTCATCGCGCGCAACACGCGACGGGATCGGGTCGAGGTCACGGTGCACGACCTGTCCGATCTCGAGAGCGTCCAGGCCCGTCAGCGGGAGCTCGGCGTGCAGGAAGTCAACCTGATCGTCCTGTCCTGCGGCGAGCGCCGCACGATCCTGCGTCTGTTCACCGACGTGGCCGACGTGGACTGGGGCAATCCTACCTTCGAGGGGGTGCGCTACCTGACCGAGCAGGGCATAGCGGGCGTGGTCGATCCTCGCTCCTACAACCCCGACCCCGCGGCCTTCCGTCCTCCGCGCCTGTCCCTCTTCTACGGCGAGGAAGCGCTCGCACGGGGCCTCTTGAAGGTCTCCTCGGGCGAAGCCCCTCGGGTCTATTTCGCCAAGGGCCACGGGGAGCCCGACCTCGACAGCAGCCTCAGCGACGGCCTCGGCCGGCTGCGTGCGACCCTCGAGCGCGACGGCTTCGAGGTGCTGCCCTGGGAGGCCGGGGCCGTTCCCGCGGACTGCGAAGTCCTGGCCCTGGTGGGCGGGAGCCAACCCTTCCAGGAAGCGGAATCCCGAGCCGTTCGGGACTACGTGGAGCGAGGCGGCCGCGTGCTGGTGGCTCCCGATCAGCGCGACTTCGAGGAGCCCTTCGAGCACGGCCCGGTCGAGCTCCTGGCGAACTGGGGCATCCCCTCCCAGCCGGGCATCATCTGCGAGCCGGTGACCACCGTGCGCGGGGAATCGGTGGACGGCACCCCGGAGTGCTCGCTGCTCCTGATCAGCAACGGCCTGGACGCCAGTCACCCCATCACCGAGCCGCTCAAGCGACACGGGCGACGGATCCAGTTCGGCCTGGCGCACTCCTTCCTGCAGCCGGGCGTCCTGGGCGGAGGCACCGCCTTCCCCCTGGTCACGTCGAGCCCCGAGTCCTGGCGCGACCTGGCCGATTCCGGCGGCAACTACAACTACCGCAAGGACGCCGACGAGAAGCGCGGGCGCGCGCGGCTGGTCATGCAGGCCGAGTTCTCCCCGCTCCTCGAAGGGGCCGAGGAAGCCGTGCGGCGACCGAGGATCCTGGCGATCGGCTCGTCCACCTTCTGCGGCAACTCCTACGTCCCCATGAACCGGGACTTCCTGCTCAACGCCTTCAACTGGCTGGCGGAACGGGACTACCGGGTGCGCGTCAGTCCCCGGGAGCCGGGCATCAGCCGACTCGATCTGCAGCGCGGGAAGACCCTCTCGAAGCTGGCCTACGTCCTCTGGCTCTACGTCCCCGCCTCCTTCATCCTGATCGGCATCCTCGTCGCCTGGCGCCGGAGGGCACGTCGATGAAGCGCGTCACCCTGCTGTTCCTGTTCGTCCTCGTCGCCGTCCTGGCCTTCCTGTACCTGCGCAAGGAAGAGAGCCGGAAGGAGCCTGGGGTGCACGTCTTCGAGCGTGCGCTCTTCCCCGAGCTCAACCCCCAGGCCGTTCCGGGCCTGCGCATCGATCACCTGGCGCGCTCCAACCAGATCCACCTCGAGCGTGACGCCCAGGGGGCCTGGTTTCTGACCGACCCCATCGCCTACCCGGCCCTTTCCGCCCTGCCCCAGACCCTGCTCGACTACCTGCGGCGGCATCGGGGCATCGTGGTGCTCGATCCCGATCTGGCCGAGCTGGGGCTGGACCCGCCCCGGGCCGTGGTCGAGTTCGACGAGATCTCCGACCTGGGCCGTGTCACGCACCGGGTCGAGATCGGCAAGGTGGACGTGGACGGCAAGCGGGTCTTCGTGCGCGTCCCGGGCCACCCGGCGGCCCAACCGGGCGAGGAGGCGCTCGTGCTGCGCGCGCCCCGTTCGCTCTCGACCTTCCTGGACCGCAATCCGGACGACTACCGGGAGCGCCGGGTCACGGCCATCCGACCGCTCGAGGTCGTGCGTTTCGAGCGGCGGGGAACGGCGCTGCAGGACGGACGTACGATCGAGCTGGACTTCGTCGCCGAGCAGGACGGAAGCCGCTGGATCAAGCCCGGGGAACCCCGGGTGACCCTGGATCCGGACGCGGCCGCGATCCTCACCCGCGGAGCGTGTCAGATGGAGGTGAGCAAGTTCGTGAGCGACGTCCCCGGCAACCTGGCCCAGTTCGGGCTGGCCGACCCCCACGTCACGATCGAGCTGGTCGAACGCAGCGGCCAGAGCACCGTGCTGCGCCTGGGCTACCCGGGGGAGCTGACCGACACCCTCGAGGCCCGCTGGTACGCCTCGCGCGAAGGACTGGGCACGGTCTGGGCCGTGGACGCCCTGGCGGTCGCGCGGCTCTTGCAGCCCGAGGAGCTCCTGTACGACTACCAGATCCTGCGGGCCTTCCGGGAAGACGTGCGGGAGGTCGAGTGGAGGCAGGCCGGCGAGACGATGCGCATCTCGCTCGAGGACGGGGACTGGTGGGTCAGCGCACCAGACCGGGAGCCCGTGACCCGCTTTCCGGCTTCGCTCGGGGTGCTCGAAGACGTGCTTTCCCGGGTCGAGCGCGCCCAGCTCGACGCCTTCGATCCCGAGCGCCCCTTCCGCCCCGGGACAGAGCCCACGTTCCTGCGCATCGGGACCCGGGACGGGAGCACCTGGGGCGGAGAGATCGGCGAGCCGGCGCGCGACGCCTCGAGCGGCGTCGAGGGGCGGGTGTTTCGGCGCTTCGGGGACGAGATGACGGCCCTGATCGCCAGCGAGGTGTCCGAGCTGACCGAGCTCGGGCTGGACGAGGTGAGGCGCCTGAAGATCCATGCCGTCGAGTCCCAGGTGGACCAGGTCGTGCTGATCGCCGGTGAGGAGCTCAGCTACCAGAGGCGCGAGGACGACTGGTTTCCCAAGGGCAGTCGAGTCGCCCTGCCCATGGGTTCGGCCTTCTTTCCCGTGCTGGAGCGTTTCGCCAACCTGAAGGTCGAGTCCTGGCTGGACGATGTCGAGGACCTCGAGTGGGCGCCGTCGGTGGAAGTGGTCTTGAAGGGCACGTTCGGGCCGGATCGGAGTTTCCAGGTCGGCCGAGACGGACAGGGACAGGTGCTGGTGCGGTTGGCCGACGGTCAACACGCTCGCCTTCCCGAGGAAGACCTGGAGAAGATCGAGGCTCTGATTCGTTAGGCTCTCGGGCCTGATGAAGATCCCCTTCGAGAAGGTTGTGCTCGACAACGGGCTGCAGGTCGTCCTGCACTCCGACCGTTCCGACCCTGTGGTCTCGGTCTACGTCTACTACCACGTGGGCAGCTCGCGCGAGGATCCGGACCGCTCCGGATTCGCTCACCTGTTCGAGCACATGCTCTTCCAGGGTTCCGAGCACGTACCGGAGGGGGATCACTTCCGGCTAATCCAGGAGGCCGGCGGCACCCTGAACGGGACGACGAATCAGGACCGCACGAACTACTTCGAGACCCTGCCCTCCAATCAGCTCGAGCTGGCGCTCTGGTTGGAGAGCGACCGCATGGGCTTCCTTCTCCCGGCGATGACCCAGGAGAAGCTCGACAACCAGCGTGACGTGGTCAAGAACGAGCGGCGTCAGAGCTACGAGAACCGCCCCTACGGACTCGTCTACGAGACGGCTCTGGGGCTCCTGTATCCGTCCTCGCACCCCTACAGCTGGCCCACGATCGGCTCCATGGAGCACATCGACGCGGCCAGCCTGGAGGACATCACCGACTTCTTCGATCGCTGGTACTGCCCGAACAACGCGACCCTGGCCATCGGCGGCGATTTCGACCGCGATCAGGCCATGGAGTGGGTACGCAAGTACTTCGGCACGCTCCCGCGCGGGCCCGAGATCGCGGCGCCGACCCCGATCCCTGCCGGCCTGCAGGTGTCCAAGCGCTTCGTGATCGAGGACCGCGTTCAGATCCCCCAGCTCACCCTGGCCTGGCCGACGGTGCCCCTTTGGCACCCCGACGAGCCGGCCCTGAACCTCCTGGCCGACGTGCTCTCGGCCAACCGCTCCTCCTTGTTCGACCGGGTGCTGCTCCTCGAGGAGGAGCTGGCGAGCTCGGTCACCATCGCCCAGAGCTCCCAGGAGCTGGCCGGTGGGCTCTGGGTGCACGCCCGTCCCCTGGGGGACGTGCAGCTGGGAAGAATCGAAGCTCGCATCGACGAGTTGATCGCGGAGTTCGTCGAGAGCGGGATCAGCGCGGATCGACTCGAGGACTACAAGAGTCGCCGCGAGGGACTCTGGACCCGTGGCCTGGAGACGGTGGCCACGCGCACGAATCTGTTGGCCTACTACAACTGCTTCTTCGGGGATCCCGATCGGGTCGAAGCGGATGTCCGCCGCCACGGGGACGTGACCGGGGAGGACCTGCGCCGGGTGGCGATCCAGTACCTGCTGGGACGCCCGCGCATCACCCTGTCCTGCGTCCCAAGAGGTGCGGGGCACCTGGCCGCTCCGGAGGAGGCACCTGTGGCGGAGGCACCGCCAGAGGCCCCGGACCGCTCGCAGCGTCCGCGTCCCCAGCCGTCCCCCGAGTTTCGCTCTCCCGAGGTCTGGCGACGTGAGCCCAACGGCCAGCTGCCCCTGGTCGGAACGCCCTACGGCAAGCTGCCCCTGGTGAACCTTGCGCTGAAGATCGAAGCGGGCCGTTGGTACGAGGCCTCCGGAGCAACCGGACTCTCCCTGATGACCGCGGCCATGCTCGAGGAAGGGACCGGGAGCCTGTCGAGCACGGAGCTCGTCGAGGAACTCGATGGCCTCGGAGCCACCTTCGAGATCGAGGCCGACGATGACTACTTGACCCTGCGCCTGGCTTGCCTCGAGCGGCACCTGGAGCGCGCGGTCGGGCTCGTGGGAGACATCTGTCTGGACCCACGCTTCGGGCGGGCGGACTTCGAGCGCATCCAGAGGCAGCGCCTGGTCGACATCGAGACCCGGACCGACCGACCGGCCGAGGTGGCGGAGGACGTCTTTTCTCGCCTCCTGTACGGCGAGAGCCTCCTGGGCGTCCCTCGCCTGGGGACCCGGGAGAGCCTGGGCGCACTCACGATCGAAGACGTGCGCGAGTTCTGGTTGGCCGGCGGTCGACCTGTCGCCGCCAGCTTGGCCTATGTCGGACCGGGAGAAGAAGCGGCCATCGAGCAGCTGCTCGCGCCCCTGCTGCAGCGCTGGGGGACACCGCGCGCGACCGGTGCCGTTCCCGACGTGTGTCCGTACGTGCCGGCGGGAATGCGCATCCACCTCGTCGACAAGCCGGGGGCCCCGCAGTCCGAGCTGCGCGTCGGCCATCGCGGCGTCGAGCGAGGACACGCGGACTTCTTTCCCCTGGCGATT
>JAUIEE010000278.1 GCA_030428965.1 bacterium
CGCCACCAGGGTGAACCAGGGCGACAGGAAGGTCTTCATCAACATGCACTCGTAGTAGACGAAGGGTCCGAAGAGCGCGGCGAACACGCCGGCCACGACCCCGGTCGACTCCGAGAAGACCGTGGCTCCGATGCGCTGGATGAGGAGTACCGTGCCACAGCCCAGGAGCATCTGCAGGACGAGGACCAGGTCGTCGGGCAAGCCGATCCAGTAGGCAACTCCCAGGAGATAGGCGTAGAGAGGCCCCTGGGTGAAGACGTCACGTCCCAGCCAATCGCCGGAGGCCAGGGTCAGGGCCCAGGTCCGGTACAGGTTCTGGTCCACGAGATGAACGCCGTGGAGGTCGCTGGAGCGAAAGGCAACGAAGTAGAAGCCTCGCACCAGGAGCGCCAAGGCGAGGATCACCAGGGACGATCCGAGGGGAGTGATGCGAACCTTTCCTATCTCCAGTCTCCTCCCGGCGAGCCCGAGTCGATCCCCACCGGACTCCCGAACCTACATCATAGCTTCTGGCTCCTCTCCGTCCTGGCTCCTACAGCTGGTCGTAGAGGAAGGGCTGCGCTGCTTCGACGCCGAGCCAGGCGAGCAGGAGCAGGAGTGCCAGCAGGACCAGGAGCGGCCACAGCCATGCCCCGGGATGCTCCCTCAAGAAAGTCATCCAGAGCGCCAGCTTCGAGGGCCCCTTGTCCATGGCTTCGCTCAGCGACCTTCTTCCGTCGAACGCAAGAGACCACGCTCGACCAGGGTGCCGGCAATGGCCTTGGCGACCACGCCGAGGCCCCGAGGATTGAGGTGGAAGTCCACGGGAGCCAGGTGCAGAGGCCCTTCCCGGGAGGCCTCGCGCAAGGGATCGGTCAGGTCCAGGAACGCAATACCGAGGCCCGTGAGCTCCTGGAGCAGGAGGTCCTTCCCGGGCGTGCGGCGCAGGGCGTGGTTCTTGGCGTAGAGCTCGGGGTAGGCCGGCATGTAGAGGAACAGGAGGCGAATCCCCTGGGAGCGACAGAGGTCCCTGAACTCCTTCAGCAGGGAGAAGTAGAGCTCGAAGGCCGCGCGCCCCTTGACGGAGAGCTCGGGAGCGATGGCCAGGCCGTCACCGACTTCGGGGTGCACCGAGTAGCGCTCCTCGAAGACGCGCACGTTCGCGGCATAGTCCGCGTTGCCCTCGATGCGGTAGCGCTCGTCCCCTCCGAGCTCTTCGTCCGCCGCGCCAGGGCGATGCCCAGGGGCGCGCCAGCGCAGGAGCAGCCGCATCAGGGATTCCCCGATCGCCGTCCTCGAAACGAAGAACGAGGCCAGGCTCGCCCTGTGGTCGTCTCCCTCGACCTCGAGCGGAAACCACCCCAGCTCCCCCAGGTCGTTGCTCACGAAGGTCACGAGGACCAGGTCCGGTTCGAGGGGCAGCACGAGCTCGCGCAGGATGTCGGTGAAGCGATCCATGGACCCTGCCCCGTGGGCCGCGTTGATCACCTCGACGTCTTGGCCGAGTGCGGCCAGGGCCCGGCCCAGCTGGGAGGGATAGGTCGACTCGTTGTCGACGTAGAAGCCCTGGGTCAAGGAGTCTCCGATGCAAACGACGCGAACGTCGGCGGCATCCCGCCCGGTCCTCAGGGGAGGTCCGCGGAAGCCCTGGGCGTTGGCCTCGACCCGGTAGGAGAGCGGCCCGGAGCGAAGAACGCCGGAGAAGCCGGGTTCCCACAACCCTGCGCGGGCAAAGCTGCCGAGATAGATGCCCGCGGGAAGCCCCGCGCAGCGCAGGGCAGCCTCGGCGACCAGGACGAGGCCCAGGGCGATGGCCCAGCCCGTGAAGAAGCGACGCGCCCGAGGACCAACGGCAGCTCGCACCTGCGGTTCGGACGCCCGTCCTTGCATGACCGCATCCTCGCACACTCCCGCCCGGGATGCGATTGCGGCTGCTCTTCCCCAAACCGACCGAACCGTCCTCTCCAACCGGACTGGGGCTTAGGATGAAGCCCCATGGAGAGCGAATTCCAGGCGGGCTTTCTGGGACCGGTTTCCCTGCTCTCCAAACCGGAGTGCCGTCAGCTCCTGCGCAGGCTCGATTCGGATCGCAACGTTCCTCCCCTGGACTGGCCCAAGGGGCACGCCCCCACTTCGGAGGCCTTTCGCTCCATCGCCACCGACGAACGCGTTCTTTCCCGGGTCGCCGCACGGCTCGGCCCCGACCTCCTCTTGTGGGGGGCGAGCCTGGTCCGCCGCTGGCCCTCCCAGAAGCACGCCTGGCACGTGGATCTCGAGAGCGCGGGGCGTCCGGGCAAGACCGTCACGGTTTGGATCGGACTCGAGCACACCTCCAAGGCCTCGGCCCTGCGCCTCGTCTCCCATTCCCATCGCCTGGGGAAGACCATCCAGGAGCTGGCCGCCGAGCGCCAGGTCTCCCGCCTCGAGCTGAGCGACGAAGATGTCCTCGCCCTGGCGCGGGAGTGCAACCCGGCCTGCGAGCTCTTCGAACCTGCCCTGGAGAACGGTCAGGCCCTGTTCTTCGATGGAGCCCTCTGGCACGGTTCCAGAAACACGAATCGCTGGTTCGCGCGCACGGCGCTGATCCTGCAATACGCGACCCCCGATGTCCGCATTCCCGAGGAGCTGGCCTTCCAGCGCTGGCCCTTTCGCTACCGTGAAGAGCCTCTCCCCGCTTGCCTCTTGGTGCGGGGACGAGATACCGCCGGGGTGAACCGCATTCTGCCCCCACAGGCCACGCAGGAAGCGGGAGCTCTGCCCTCCCTTTCGAACTCGATCCACACCTTCGAGCTGCCCCTCGAGGGCGACGGCAGCGGCTGGAGGCGTCACCCCTTCTTCCGTGGATCGACCCCCAACCTCGCGGCACTGGGTTGCCATGCCTCGGTGCTCGCCCCGGGACGGACCCCCCATCCGCCCCACGAACACGCCGAGGAAGAACTCCTGATCGCCCTCGACGGTCAGCCCGAGCTGGTGATCCTGGACGACGCGGGCCGCGAGGTGCGGCATCGCCTCCAGCGCGGCTCCTTCGTCTACTACCCCGCCTGGCGCACCCACACGATCCACAACCCGGGCCTCGAAGACGCCTCGTACCTGATGTACCGCTGGCGTTCGGCTCCGAACCGCGGCGCGAATCGACTGGAGACGCGCACGTTCACGCTCGACCTCGAACCGAACGCCTCTCCGGATCCTGAAGCGAAGCCCTTCGCCACCCGTCCGGTTCTTCACGGCCCCACCCTCTACCTGCGGACCTTGCACGCGCACCTGTCCCGGCTTCAGCCCGGAGCCGGCTACGGAGCCCATGCGGACGAGCACGACATCGCCATCCTGGTCCTCGAAGGGTGTGTCGAGACCCTTGGCCGAGAGGTCCCGGCCAACAGCGTGATCTTCTACGCAGCCGGCCAGGAGCACGGGCTACGCAACCGGGGGACCCTTCCGGCCACCTACCTCGTCTTCGAGTTCCATGGAAGCCCCGCGGTCAGCGCGGGCCGCCTGGGAACCCTGTGGTCCGAGCTCCGAGCGACCCCCGCACGACACCTCCCCGGCCGCCTCGCGCGGCTGGCCAGGCGCGTCGGGCGCCGTGTTCCAGGTCTGGGTGCCCTGCGGGGCCGGCGCCAGCGGAAGAGCTAGGCGAGCGGGCAGGACATCTAGAGCGGAGGGAACTCGACCTCCCCGTCCGACGTCTCCTGTCGCTCGGCCGTGGACTCCTCGCCCGTCTCCTCCCCTTCGGCCTCCTGTCCAAGGGTGCCGTTCTTGAGGGCCTCGCGACGCTCTTCCTTCGCGCGCTTCTTGCGGCGCTTGGCCTGCTCGCGCTGTCGCTTGTTCCCCAGAGGCTTTCCGCCACGCTTCACCATATTATCTGCCCCCTCTTTCGTTGCGAACGAGATCGTTCGACCGCGACCGGCGCCTTCCTCCCGAAGACTTGGATCCCGACCTTCCGGCAGCCAAGCCGTTCGACCGAGGGGCACCCGATGCCCCTCGACGGGAACGGCCGGATCCCGAAGAGCTACCCCGCCGACTTCCACCGTCGCCGCTGGACGAACTGGAAGTCCCTCGTCCCGTGCCGCCCTTGCCGCGCCCGCGCTTGGGCAACGAAGCGCCGCTACGACGCTGCTCCTCCCGCTGTCGGCGGAAGTTCACGTTGAACTCGTCGACCCGCACGCGCGGGATACGATCGCCGAGCTTCTTCTCGATGTCCCGTACGCGTCCCCGATCCTCGTCGGTCACGAAGGTACAGGCTTTCCCGCGTCGTTCGGCTCGCCCGGTTCGGCCGATGCGATGGGTGTAGGCATCCGGCGTGTTGGGAACGTCGTAGTTGATCACGTGGGAGACGGCTTCCACGTCCAAACCGCGCGCCGCGATGTCCGTGGCCACGAGGACGTCGAAACGCCCGTCCCGAAAGCCCTGCATGGCTCGATCCCGCTGTCCCTGGGACATGTTCCCCTGGAGGGCGACGGCTCGGTGCCCCCGCCGGACCAGGCGCTCCGCCAAGCGCCGCGCGCGGAACTTGGTGCGCAAGAAGACGATGGCCGACGAGAAGCCACGCTCCCCGAGCAGTCGTTCGAGCAAGTCCTGCTTGCGCGCCTCCTCGACCGGGTAGAGCGCGTGCTCGATCGTGCTCGCGGGCGTCGAGTGCTCCAGCTCCACGACGTGGGGCCGCTTCAGGACCGCGTCGGCCAGGCGACGGATCTCAGCGGGCATCGTGGCCGAGAACAGGAGGTTCTGCCGACGCTCGGGCAGGGCCGTCAGGATCTTTCGGATCGCCGGCAGGAAGCCCATGTCGAACATGTGGTCCGCCTCGTCGAGAACCAGGGTCTGCACGCCGCGCAAGTCCACGGCACCGCGCTGATGAAGGTCGAGCAGGCGGCCCGGGCAAGCCACGACGATATCGGGCCGGCGGGACAGGGCTTGCACCTGCTTGTTCATCGAGACCCCCCCGAAGACGAGGGCCGTGCGGATCGGGGCGAAGCCGCCCAGGGCGCCGATCTCCGCGTCGATCTGGGTGGCCAGCTCCCGGGTCGGCGCCAGGATCAGAGCCCGGGGAGCACGCTCTCCCCGCTGCCCTTCGAGCAGGTTGGAGAGGATGGGCAGGGCGAAGGCCGCCGTCTTGCCGGTACCGGTCTGGGCCAGACCCAGCACGTCCCGCCCCGACAAAACGGCGGGGATCGTCTTGGCCTGAATCGGCCGGGGGGATTCGAATCCGGCGGCCCGCACGCCCCTCAGGACGCGGCCGTCGAGGGAGAATGTCTGAAAGCCGTTCTCCAGCGGCTTGGATCGATGCTTCTTGATGTCTGGGTCTCTCAATCGCGGCCGGGAGCTTGGCTCGGGAGCCGCGAACGGATCAGGACCCCTGCAACAGGAAGGTGTCTCGATCGAAACGGGAGGGGCGTCCTAACCCTGGCTCAGGGTTCTTGTCGCGCGCCCGGATCGCCGTGCCGGCGATCGAACAGGCTGAATCCTAGGCGTGCCGACGGCGGAAGACCACGGAAGAAACCGGATTCGTGAACAGACCGGTCCCGAGTGGCCGGCGCCGACCTGGTCCTGACGCCCTTGGGTGGCGGCAACCAGAACGGCAGCTCCAAGGGACCAAGCGACGGTCCGGGGTGCTGGACGGCGCGACCTCCAAATCGAGCCTGTCGACGAAGGGTCGAAGCGTTCGCCCATCTCCAGCCCGCCCCCTTCGACGGGATAGCGAGCGGGTCCAGGGATGGGAGCCCGGGCCATCCCAAGTGGCTCGCAGACGACACCTAGCGCACGTAGCCGAGCGCGCGCAGGTTGTTCATCATGTCTTCGTCCTGGGCGGAGGATCCCGAGGGCTGGTAGCGTCGGGATCCGGCCTCGTAGGACGGGATTCTGTAGAGCGGGTGAGCCGCGAGGTACTCCTCGGTCATGGCCTCGAGCAGAGGGGTGCCCTCCATCTCCCTCGAAAGAGGTAGCCCGATGAGATGCACCAGGGTGGGAGCAATGTCGTAGATGCCTGCCTGGGAGAGCTCGTGCCCTTTCCGAATGCCGGGCCCTCTCAGGATCAGCAGCCCGGGGGGAGCATTGCGGTGACCGTAGGGCGGCTGGGTCTGGCCGGGTTCCTTGCCGTAGCCATGGTCGGACAGAACGACCAGGGTCGTGTTCTCGTCACAGCGCTCCAGGAAGCGGCCGAGCCACCCGTCGGCGTGCCGCACGACGCGATCCATGGAATCCCGGAAGCAGGCGATGTCTTCGGGGCTGTGGCCCAGGGAGCCGGCCTCGGGCACGGTCATGTCGTAGATCGCGTGGGCAAAGCTGTCCACGGCGTTCAGGTACGCCAGCAGAACCTCCGGCTGGTGCCGGTCGAACAGAGCCAGGGCGCCTTCCCCGTAGAAGCGGTCCTTCTGGATGGCGAGGGACAGCGTGCGCAGGGCCTTCTCGCGCGCGCTGCCGCCGGAGGAAGCCATGGTCGCAGCGAAGTCCCGGCGGTCGTCGTCCGTCAGGTCCGCAAAGGGCTCGAGCTGTTCCAGGTGCGAGGTCGTCTCCCGGCCGTAGAGCTGCAGCAGATCGTCGAGCGCCTCGGGGGGATAGGTCTGGGAATGGGTGCTCTTGACGTCGACGTTGCGAGACCAGCCCACCTCGTCGAGCGTCTCGTAGAAGCTGTGGTCGGAGACGATGAACGGGGAGACGGGCTCCGCCGGCCAGCTCGCCCACCAACCGACCATTCCCACCGGGATCCCGGCTTCGTCGCACAGGTTCCAGATCGCCTTGACGCGACGCTCGGTGCTCGAGATCGGTTTGCGTCGCCCGTCCGTCACGAGGTCCAGGATCGGTCGCGTGAAGCTCAGGGCCCGGG
>JAUIEE010000279.1 GCA_030428965.1 bacterium
GGACCATCCTAGCGGCGTCGGGGCTGCCTGGCGGATCGCTCCTGGACGAACTCGAGCTACATGGCCAGGGCCTGAAGTTGGTCGAGAACTTCTTGGACGCGCTGTTCCTGGACGCGCTCGTCGACGGTCAGGGGACCGATCTTGCGGGTCAGGGCCCGTGCGGTCTGGGCGACGAAGGCCCGCAGGTCGGTCTGGCCGGAGGCGAGGACCTGGGCGGTGCCCTTGCTCCATTCGCGCACGCTTTCGAGCAGGGCGTGCGGTTGGTCTGCGCGCTTGGCGGCTTCGGCCCGCAGGAGGAGATGTTGCTGGAAGGGCTCGATGGCCAAAAGCCGGTCGCACATGAGGACCGCTTCTTCCCCCAAGGCCCGAGGGGACTCGGAGCGAAGGTAGGTTCGCCAGGAGGCCCTCAGTTCGAGGGCCTGGGCGTACCACGGTTCCTCCGGCCGGGTCCGGGCCAGGGCACCCTCGAGTTCGCGCAGGGCTTCCCATTTCTCACGGTTGCGCAGGTCCGTGCCCCGGACGACGGCGGCGGCCGAGTCGGAGAGGCCCTGGGCGAGGACCAGCAACTCGTCCCGCGTGGCAGGATCGCCGGCCATCTCGGTCAGGCGAGGCTGCAGCTTGGCGAAGCTCACCATGGGGCTCACGTCCAGAGGAGCTTCGATCTCCCCCAGGAGCTTCTGGGCCTCGGCCTCGTTGCCCCCGGCCCGGTAGAGCAGGGCCAGGGCCAGGTTGCGTTCTCCAGGGTCAGGGATGGCGGCGGCCAGGGCGGCGGCACGGTCGGAGCTGCGATTCTGGCTGAGCCGCAGCGTGGCCAGGGCGCGGGGGGTTTCCGAAGAGACCGTGGCGAAGGCCGTGGAATCGGGCGCCAGAAGAGGATCGACCGAGCGCAGGTAGCGGTCCGCACCGAGCACGCCCAGGGGCGAACGCAGGATCTTGGGCGACTCGGTGGCCAGGAGGTTGCGGTTGTCGGTGTTGAGCGGAGCTCCGGCGCAGAGCTTCTCGAGCCCGGTCTTGTCCGCGCACAGTGCAGTGAGAACGTCCACGGTCGAGAAGACTCCCAGCCCCGCGAAGTACTCGGGAAACGAGGCCAGGGGCTCTCCGGTACGGGCCAGTTCGGCCTCGATGTCGAGGGGACTCCGTGAGCCCAGGAACAGGATCAACAGAGGGTCGGGCCGATAGACCCGGACGTGGGGAAAGACGTCCATCAGCGTGGCCCCGAGGGAAGCGAACAGCTCGGCGTCCACGAAGTTGACGTTCATCCACTGGAGGAAGACCCCGTCTTCCTCGAGGTGCTCCTTGGCCATGCCCATGAATTCCCGTGTGAACAGGTTGGCAGCGCCCGGAGACCAGGGGTGAGAAGGCTGGGAGACGATGGCGTCGTAGCGCTTGTTCGTCAGGGAAAGAGCGCCGCGCGCATCGTTGATCACGACGTTCACGCGGGGATCGCCGAGGGGATCGGAGAGTCGAAACTCGGCGATCTCCTGGCTGGCCTCGATGATGTTGTGCTCCAGCTCGATCACGTCGATGGAGGAGACGCTCTGGGGAATGGACTCGACGGTCACGCCTCCTCCGAAGCCGATGACGAGCATGTCTTCGGCCTGGGGACGAGCCAGCACGGGCAAGGCGGCCAGCCAGCGGGTGGTCCAGTTGCCCGGAACGGCGCCCTTCAAGGGGATGTCGGCTTCGGGGAGCCCATTGCTCCGGACGACGTAGGAGCCTTCCTGCTCGAGCATGAGCACCGTCGCGGAGCGACCCACGTTGTAGTAGACCGCCGGACCGGTCCCCTCGAGGCCCGTGAACAGGGAGGAGCGCAGCATGCGGTCCGGCCGTTGGGGTTGGAAGAGCGTCAGCCCCAGCAAGGTCAGAACCACGCCGCCACCCAGCGCCTTGCCGCGATTCTTCTGGAGCAGGAGGAGCGAGAGCAGCCCCAGCACGAGGCTCGTGGCCACGGCCAAGCGCGCGGTACCGCGGTAGTCCAGGGCTGGCAGCAAGACGAAGCCCGCCAAGGTGGCCCCGAGGATCGCTCCGACCGTGTTGAACGCGTACACCTTGGCCGACGCCGGGGCCGCGTCCTCGGCCGAGCCGGCCAGGAGGCGGACGGTGAAGGGGAAGGTGGCTCCGATGCAGATCGTGGCCGGGAAGAGGATCAGGGCGCCGAGGATCGCGTGGCGCATCAGGTCCGAGCTCACCTGGGTTTCGAGGCGCAGGGCGAAGTCGGGGATGCGGTCGAGCGCGAGGTAGATCAGGATCGAAGTCAGCGCGACCCCGTACTGGGCCAAGGACAGTCCCCGTGCCGCGGCGTCGCGGCGCTTGGCCAGGGGGGCTGCGATCAGGCTGCCCAGGGTGATCCCCGCCAGGAAGCTGGCGAGCATGGTGGCGAACGCATAGATGCTGGCTCCGGTCAAGTGGCCGAGCAGCCGTGTCCACATCACCTCGTAGGTGAACGAGACCATGCCGGAGACGAGCATGATGGGCAGCACCAGCGGGGCCCAGGGGGAGCGATCGGAAGGAGCGTCGTCCGAGCCCCTGAAATCGGTGGCGCCGGGGTCTTCGGAGCTGCGCGCGATGCCCAGGGCCAGGAAGAACACCAGCACGTTGACACCGACGCCCACCAGGATCGTGCCGAACAACCCGAAGGCGGGCAGGATCAGGAAGGCCGCCGCGATGGTGCCGAGCACGGCTCCCGCGGTGTTCAAGGCGTAGAGCAGGCCGACGCGGCGTCCGATTTGCTCCTCGCTGTGGACCACGTGCCGGGCCAGGAGCGGGAGCGTGGCGCCCATGAAGCCCGTGGGTACCATCAGGATCACGAAGGCACACAGGAGGTAGAACAGGGAGCTGCCCAGACCCGATCCGTCGGGGGGGACCGGCTGTCCTCCCAGGAAGCTGGCCCTGAGGCCGATGGCCAGGCGCAGCGCCAGGGGGACCGCAACCGCGCTCAGCGCGATGCCCAGTTCGAGCAGACCGTAGACCCAGACCGGGCGCTTGATGCGGTCCACGAAGCGCGCGGCGATGGCGGAGCCCAGGGCGAGACCGGCCATGTAGGACGCGAGGACCGTCGCCACCGCCAGTTCGGAGGTTCCGAAGACGATGGAGAACTGCCGCATCCAGGCCGTCTCGTAGACGAGGGCGGCGAATCCTGAGAGGACGAAGCAGACGAGGACGGCCAGGAACTTCATTCGATCCCTTGGGGGCGGGGTGAGGAGGACCCGCCGGGTCCACCTTTTAAGGGCGCAGGATCATCCTCGATGACGGCGAGAACATCAACCGTAGGGGATGCGAGAGAGCGGTTCTTCGATGCCGGAGAAACGGCCTCCGCGGGGCAGGTGTCCCCAGGACCCCCGAAGATGGATGGATTCCTCGGGTTTGTTGCACCCGCAGGCGAAGACCAGAGCACTCATGCGGTGATGGGTGCGATCCCGAGCAGGGGCCTTGCGGCCAAGACCCCTTTCTACCCCCCATGGGTTGGCTAAGAGCGAGAGCCTCCTCCTGTCTTCGGGGGGTAGGATCGAGTCTCGCGGCGCGCACGCCTTCAAGTGAACGGGTTGCCGGCTGTCCAGCATGGCCGGCTTCCCGTTCCAATCCCTCCACGTTCCCCTGCCTCTCATGACGGACCACGCCGAGCGCACGACTTCGTCCCTCGACCCCGGCCGAGGTGAGGCGGACTCCGCCTGCGAGGACTACCTCGAGCTGAGCCACAACTTGCGCAGCCTGGCGGAGCGGCTGGTGTCGGACAACGCTACGGCGGACGACCTGGTCCAGGAGGCCTGGCTAGCGGCCCTGGAAGGACCCCCCGAGCGCGTGCGCAACCTGAACGCCTGGCTGCGGCGCGTGGTTCGCAACCTGGCCCATCGCGCGCGTCGCCGCGCCCAGCGCCAGCGCGACGTCGAGGTGCTGTGGGCTCCCGGCGAAGCGGTCGATCCCGTGCAAGACTGCGAGCACCATTCGAGCTATCGGCTCCTGCGCGAGAACGCGGAGCGGTTGCGCGAACCCTATCGCGCGGTGATCCTCGAGCACTTCTTCGAAGGGCTGTCCGTCGCCGAAGTCGCCCAGCGCCGAGCCCGACCCCTGGATACGGTCAAGAGCCAGATTCGGCGCGGCGTGCAGGAGTTGCGCAGGACCCTGGACCACAGGCACGGGGGAGACCGCGCCGCCTGGGCGAGCGTCCTGTTGCCGGCTCTTTGGGGTCGCAAATCCAGTGATGTCTGGGCCTCCTGGGGACTCGGGGCCCTCTTGGTCACGGCGATCGCCGTCCCGGCACTCTTCGTCGGGATCTCGATGTCGAAAGGCCGCGACGCGCACCCCGTTGCGGTCGCCGAGGTGGAGGAGCCCCCCCCTTTCGCCCCCCTCGAACGTGACGAAACCCCGTCGTTCCCCAGGAGGCCTGTCTCCGTCGCAGCGCCAGCGTCCGAGGATCCCGTTCCCCCGTCGCACGTGGCCGAACCCCGCTCGGTCGACTTCGTCGTGCTGCATCCGGACGGTTCGGTCGCCGAGGAGTCGATGGCTCGGGTTTGGGGCAAGCACCGTCGCAGCCTCGGGGAGTATCGCAGCGACAGCTTCGGCAGCATCCGCTTCGAGGTGCATCCGGGCGATCTCCTGGGACCTCCCGCCGTTCCTGGGCCCTATCGCGGTCTGATGGTGACGGCCAGAGCGCGCGACGGAGCCTGGACCCCCCAGTTCCTGCTTTCGATTCCCCCCGAAGGGCGCGTCTTCGAGTTCCATTCGCCCGGTCCCGGGCAGGTCCTCGAAGGGGTCGTGCGCAACGAGGCGGGAGAACCGGTCGCCGGTGCCTTCGTGTCGATTGCCCCCGATGGGGTCAGCCTCTCCAGGACGACGGACGGCGATCCCCATTCGGCACCGGACTACAAGACCGCCAGCGACGGGAAGGGGCGTTTCCGGTTGGAGGGGCTTCCCCTGCGCACCCATCGGCTCTTCGTGCGTGCCCCCGGTCTCCAGCCGAGTCGTTGCTACGTACGCGGAGAGGACCTGCGCCTGGAGCGGGACGTGGTGCTGCGACGGGGACCGGGGCTCACCGGCCGCCTGAGGTATCCCGACGGTCGGCCGGCGGCCCACGTTCGCGTTTGGGACGCGACCTTCACCGACCGTGGGGAGGACAGGTTCGTTCCGGAGGCCCGCACCGCCGCGGATGGGACCTATCGACTGGAAGGGGTCGAGAAGGGGCCTCGCCGGATCTACGCCCACGGACCTCGCGGGCAGGGGAGCTTCGCCAGCGTGGTGCTGCGCTTCGGGGACGAGGAGCTGGTTTGGGACGCGACCCTCGTGCCCCACGCGGGGCTCCGGTTGCAGATCGTCGATTCCCAGGGAGATGCACTGCCCCGTGCCGCGGTGGCCTTGGCGATCGAAAGGGAGCCTGCCTGGGGAGAGGTCGAGCACAGCGACGCCGAGGGGCGCGTGCACTTCCCCCACGCTGTCGGCGAAGTGGGGGTCTCGATCCAGCGCAGCAACGCCGATACGAGCTACGTTCGGCGTGGAATCCAGGTCACGCCCGAAGAGCAGGTAATCAGCGTGCCCGAATTCGCAGGGGAGTTCGGCGTGGTGCGCGGAACCCTGGTGGACGACCGCGGCCTTCCGTTCCCCCGGGCCATCGTGGTCGCTTGCGGTGGGAGCCGTTCCGTCGAGGTGGAGACCGATCCGCTCGACGGCTCCTTCGTGATCGCTTCTCTGGAACCGGGTCCCTACGAGCTGTGGGGCTTCGTGGAACAGCACGGGAAGGTCGAGTTCTCGCGGCCCGTGCACGTCGAGACCGGAAGCCGGGACATCGGCCCCTGGCGGGCCCGGTCCGCACTGCCCGTCACCCTGGAATGGCCCATGGGCGCCGCTCCGAGTCCGGAGTCTCCCTGGCTGATCGAGGTCCTGGGGCCCTGCGTCGATCGAGAACGACTGATTCGAATCGTGCAGCATCCAGCCGAGCAGGTCGAGCTGTCCCCGGGCGATTACCGGTTGCGCCCTTCCGAGCTGCGTTCCGCGTCCGGGCAGCTGTTCGAGGTCTCCGGCGACGGTCCTGCCACCGTTCAGGTCGGGGGCTAGGACCCGGCGCCCTCGGCCAGTCGGTCGAGGTAGCGGTGCAGGCGCTCGGTCTGGGCCGCGTCGAGGTGCGCGAACTGGATGCCGTAGCTCCGTCCCTCCTCCTCGCTGCCCTTGACCCACACGACCTCGCCCGCGCTGGTGAAGGGGGTCCGTTCTCCGTCGGGGAAGGCCAGTTCGAGCCGCAGTCGCTCGCCTCGTTCGAGCGGACGTGCCGAGGTCATGCGGACACCCCCCGAGCTCAGGTCGAGGACCCGGCTCGCGTGGAAGGATTCCGAGAGCTGTCCCTCCGAGTCGGAGATCGAGAAACGCGCGTCCATGCTGACTGCGTGGCGGCGCTTGTCGCGGCCGATGGCGCCACTGCCCTGGGGGCGCGTCAGGTGAAGGACCTGGGCCCCGGGCAGGCGCACGGAGTCGTTGAGCAGGAGCTCGTAGTCCACGGACGAGGAGAAGCCCCGGTAGGTCACGTGCAGGACGCTGCCGATCTCGGCCAGGGAGCGGCGGTCCGGTGGGCAGAACACGGCCACCTCCTGGGCACGGCAGCGCAGGACCACGCCCCTGCGGCGTTCGCCGTCCTCGTTCTCGACCCAAACCCGACGAAAGGGGTCCGGCTTGTCGCTGGCGCGCGCCAGCTCCAGGTGCTCGACCACGTTCGCCAGGGAATCCACCAGTTTGTAGCTGAGCTCGAGGTTGCCGGCTTCGCCGATGACGGCCTGCAGGGCCGCCTGCTCGAACAGCTCCCGGG
>JAUIEE010000280.1 GCA_030428965.1 bacterium
AAAGGCAACCAGTTCGCCATCTGGGACCTCCGGAAGCCTGTCGAGGTCGTCTTGCTTGCGCCGACCCTGGGAGCGACGCGTCAACTCACGGTGATGCCGGGGGAGGGGGTCGAAGTGCCCTGGATCGAGCCCGCGGTCGTACGAGTGTTCGAAGAGGCGCGGCGACAGGCCTTGAACTGGAAGACCGAGAACCCGTCCGGAGGCCGCGCGTCCCTGGAGATGAGCATCGAACTGGAGGGGCACGCCTCCGTGTGGCGCACCATGGCGTCCTTCCATCTCGGACTGGAAGGCTATTTCGATCCCGAGGAGTGGATCTTTCCCCTGCAGGACGACGTCGCCTACCGACTGCGCATCCATCCCGAGGGCGGCGATACGGTCTACCTGAACATCGAACGGGATCGCTAGGTGTGGAACGGAGCACGAGCGGCCCGCTCGCTGTCGGCCGTGGGGACAGGGAGGAGTGGATGGGAACGAACCTCTTGTGCGGCGGGACCGCGCGAAGCGGAGTGCTTGTGCCGAGAACTCTCCGAGCTGTTCTGGCAGAAGGACTCTCGTCAGGACCATTGCGGATCATCGTCCGACGGCTCGGCCTTGCTTGGTGCGTGGGCGGTACGGCCGGGTGAAGCCGTGACGCAGTACCCTCCATGGGCGCCTCAACTCTCTCCCTCGGGCCCCGGGAGCCAGCTGCCTTGGGAGTATTGGGCCACGCGCGCGATTGCCGCTCCGGGGGCCCTGGACTACCCTCGGCTCCATGCAACCGCTCATTCTTGTCCACATCACCGCCACCGACATCGCCTTAGGGCTCGGGCTCTTCGTGCTCGGCGTATTCGTGACTGGCCTTCGGAAACCCGGTGCGTTGAAGCGCCACCTCGCCTTCTGCGTGCTCGCCTGTCTTGCCCTACCCGCCCGGGCTCACGACATGTGGCTCGTCCCTCCGGGGAGTGCGCCTGCGGGAGAGCCTGTCGATGTCGAGGTCTCGGTCGGCATGGACTTCCCGGCCAGCCTCAACGCCATCGACCCCGGGCGGGTCACCGTGACCGTTCTCGGACCCGGCGGGGAATCGGCGAAGGTCTCGCTCCGAGCAGTTGAAGAGGAATCACGGACGGTCGCTACGTTCACGGAACCTCTCCCGGGGGCGTGGTTGGTGTCCGCGGTTACACGTCCCAATCGTCTGGAGCTGGATGCCGCCAAGTTCAACGACTACCTACTCCACGACGGCCTCCCGCACGTTCTCGCCGGTCGCATGGACCGAGGGGAACTAGAGCGCGACGCTACCGAGCGCTACAGCAAGTACGTCAAGACCGTCGTGCCGGTAGGAGACTCCTCCGAGCGTCGTGAAGCGGCCCTGGCCGTATTGGGCCAAGTGCTGGAGATCGTGCCCCTCGCCGACCCGCTTGCCACCTCGGTGGGCGACACGCTTGCCGTTCGTGTCCTCTTTCGAGGCGAACCTTTGACGCGGGCGAATCTGTGCTGGGACCACCCTGGCAACGGCGAGGACTTCACGGGCCAGACGTGGACGGATGCCGAGGGGAGGGCCCTTGTCCCGATTAACAAGTCGGGACTCATGACTCTCCGCCTCGTCCACATGACGCGCCCGATGACCGACGACTACGAGTGGGAGTCGTTCTGGGCCTCGTACACGTTCCGCGTGCGTTGACCTAGGCCGAGAAGGTCTCCGACCTCTCCTGGCGGCTCGAAGCCCAGTGACAGGGCCCTAGTCCACAGGCACGCCGAGCCGCTCGAGCGCGGCCTTGGCGCCCTGGTTGTCGGGGTTCAGCTCGAGGGACTGCTGGTAGCAGAGAACGGCCAGCTCCTCGTCCCCGAGTCTCAGGTTGGCCTCGGCCAGGCTGTCCCAGGCGTTGGCGGACGCCGGGAAGAGCTCGGTGTTGAGCTCGAACAGGGCGCAGGCCCGTTCGGGCTGGTTGTCTCCGAGGAAGTGGTAGCCGATGTTGTTCACGCGCGCTTCGAAGCGCGGGCCCTCGCCTGGACCCAGGCCTTCGTGCACGGCGTCGGCGGCCCCTTCCAGATCCCCCGTCAGGATGACCTCGATCAGGGCCCGGGCCAGTCCGGCGCGGGACGGAGCGCTGCGGTCCAGGTGGGCGAGCAGCGCTTCGGCCGCCTCCCGATCGTCTCGCATGGCGGCGGCCTCCACGGCGCCGTTGACGATCGAGTCCACCGGGCACGGACCGAGGAAGTTGCCCTCGGCGTCGTGGATGGGCAGGTAGACGTCGTGGCTGTCCTCCGAGCGCAGGCTCCCGTCGGCCTGCAGCCAGATGGCGAAGGTGCCTCCCCGGGGAGCGTGGCCGATCAGGTGACCCGGTCCCGCTTTCACGCTCACCTGCCTTTCCGCGGAGAGGCCCAGGGCCGGGGGCGGAATCACGAAGTCCCCTTCGAAGGCCGCCAGGGCTTCGGCCGAAGCGGGCGTCATCGGGAAGGGAGGCGGGTCGTCGGGCAGGGGAGCGAGCCGGGGGTCTTCGATCGGTTCGCCCGTGCGGGCGGCGAGGACCTCTTCGATCAGGTCGAGCAGCCCGGAGAGGGGCGTGTTCTCGCCCTCGTAGGTGTTGGCGCGGTTGACGATCACGAGGTCGGACTCGGGCAGGGCCGCGATCATCTGGTTGCCCACGCCCAGGGCGCAGATCATCCCGTGGCGCGCGAAGCGCTCCTCGCGCATCACCCACCACATGAACCCGTAGCCCATGACCTCGCTGTCGATCGAGTAGAGCGCTCCGCAGCGGTCGACCCAGTGGCTGGAGAGGATCTGCCGGTCCCCCCAGCGCCCCTTGCGGGCGTAGAGCAAACCGAAGCGTGCGGCGTCCCGGGCGGACATGCGGAAGGGGTAGGCCGGATGGCGGGACTTGTCGCGCTCGTAGTGGTAGTAGCCGTCACTCACGCGCCAGTCCTGCATCCCGAGCGGCCGGCCGAAGTGCTCGTCGAAGGCCTCGAACACGCGCTCGCCGGTCTCCTGTTCGAGGATCGTGACCAGGGTGTTGAAGTCCCAGTTGTTGTACGCGAAGAAGCGCCCGGGCCCTTCGCTGCCCCGGGGGCGTGAGTCGGTGCGTCCGGCGTAGGCGGCCGGGTGGAAGACCCCCGAGCGGGCCTTGAGCAGGTCGAGGATGCGGGCCTGCTTCTCGGAATCGAGCAGAGGGTCGGGCTCGTCGTCGATGCCCAGGTCCTCCAGGGTCTTGTTCAGCTCGATCTCGCCCCGGTCCCAGTAGATGCCGTAGAGCGCCGCGAGGAAGCTCTTGCGGACCGAGTGGCACAGGAAGCGGCGCTGCGGTTCGCCCCAGGCCGCGACGACGGCCCCGTCGGCCACGACCAGGAAGGCCGACGAGGGCAGGGCCTCCCAGGACTCCTGGGCCGCGGCGAGGCGGTCCGGGTCGAAGCCGGCCTCGGCCGGGTGGAGGTAGCGTTCCCAGGTCGGTCCCGGAATGCGGCCCGTGCCCTGGGCCGTTCCCAGGGGGGTGAGGAGAGTGAACAGAACGAGCGTGAGGCAGAATCGTCCGACCATGGGGAGGCACTACGGGTCTTCGTCCCGAGATTTCGGGATTGGGATTCCCTGCGTTCCCACGAACGGAGACGCCCCCACGCTGCGTCGCTCTGTCCCTCTCTCCCCCGCGTCATCGGACGCGGGGGCCCCTTCTCTCAGGCTCCCAGCAGTCGCTGGGAGGCCTTCTCGACCCTTTCCGGTGTGTTGACCGACCCGTCCAGGTGCTCCTGACGGAGATCCTCGACGCGCTGGGTCCGCTTCTCGTCCTTCACCTGGGCCTCGCGGGCCACCTGGGAGAGTTCGATCCGGTCCGTGCGCTGACGGTCGGCCGCCACGCTGGCAGAGTCGTCGTCGGCCTTGGGGCGTTGCCGCAGGGCCGCATTGGACAAAGCCTCGCGCGCTTCGCGTGACTTGGTTCGGCCTTCCTGGATCAACTCCAGCTTCTCCTGCTCGAAGCGCTGTAGCGTCGGGTTCGGCCGTTCTGGCTGTTTTCCTCTTACTTCCATTTCCTGCTCCTTTCCTGGAGGATAAGGAGGAGTTCCGCTTACCGTTATCGGCAGCCCCTGGTCGCGGTATGAGCCAAACCTTCCGAAAATGAACGCAGTTCCGCCATCGTTCCGTTGCTCTAAATTCCTTGCCCAGAAAGGTTTGTGCGCTTTGTTGGCGCTTTCTCTCCTTTCCGGGGCCGCTGCGGCCCAGTCCGAGGCCGCCCAGGAGCCCAGCCAGAGCCGGGCCAAGTACGTGATCGAGGCCCGCTACGACGAGGACACGCGCCAGCTGGGCGGCAACGTCACGGTCACCTGGACCAACCAGAGCGGAGAACCGGTCCGGGACCTCTGGTTCCACCTCTACCTGAACGCCTTCGCCAACAACCGCTCGACGCACCTGAAGGAAGCCGGCGGGCGCCTGCGGGGGCGAATGGCCGAGGAGGGCTGGGGATGGTCGCGGGTGGACCGGGTGCAGATCGGATGGCCCGGCGGGGAGGGGGGCGAGGAGGTCAACTCCAGCTTCCGCTATCGCCAGCCCGACGACGCCAACGAGGAGGACCGCACGGTCTTCAGCGTCGACCTGCCGCGTCCGGTGGCCTCCGGCGAGACGGTCCTTGCGCGCATCGACTGGGTGTCCCAGCTGCCACGGGTCCGGCGTCGCACGGGCTACAAGGACGACTTCCTGCTCGTGGCCCAGTGGTTCCCCAAGCTCGCCGTCTACGAGGCCGGGCGCGGATGGAATGCGCACCAGTTCCACGCCAACACCGAGTTCTACTCGAACTACGGGACCTACGACGTCCGGCTCGACTTGCCCGCCAACTACAAGGGCCGCGTGGGTGGATCCGGTCGCGCCGTGCGCGAGCAGCTCGAGCTGGGGCGCCTGAAGGTTCGCTTCGAAGCGCCGACTCCGCGCGATCGCCGGCGGGAGGACGCGACTGGCAAGCGACCCTTGGTGCACGACTTCACCTGGACCGCCGACGAGGACTACGTCGTCATGACGCAGATCTTCAAGCCCCAGGAGTGGATGGAGGACTTCCCCGATGAGGTCGAGCGCGCCCGCGCGGCCCTGGGGGACGACTTCAGCCTCGAGATGCGTCCCGTGGACGTCACCGTGCTCAGTCAGCCGGAGCGCGCTTCCCAGGCCGACCGACACTTCAAGGCGACCTGCGCCGCGCTGTTCTTCTACGGCCTGTGGTTCGGCGAGTACCCCTACGAGCACGTCACCGTGGTCGATCCGGCCTGGGGAGCGCGGGCGGCCGGCGGGATGGAGTACCCCACGCTCTTCACCTGCGGCTCGCGCCTGTTCACGACCGAGGACATGCAGCAGCCGGAGGGGGTCACCGTGCACGAGTGCGGACACCAGTTCTGGTACGGGCTGGTGGGCAACAACGAGTTCGAGGCGGCCTGGATGGACGAAGGCTTCAACTCGTTCACCGACTCCGAGGTCCTGTGGCGTGTCTACGGTCCCAGGCGCGAAACGACCGACTACCTGCGCGTGCCGGTGGACGGACGAGCGGTGGCGGACCTGCCCCACGAGGGTGCCCTGGCCCGGGCCTTGACGGCCCAGGCCATTCCGGTGCCCCTGCCCTTCCTGCCGGACATCGAGCTCCATCCGGTCCGCGCGCACACCTTCAAGGATTCCTGGCGCGACAAGCCGCGCGAGCGCAGCCTGGGCTTCCTGGCCCTTTACCGCGACCAACCTTGCCTGTCCTTCGTGCAGGAGTGGACCGATCCGCGCTGGGCGGACCGGGCGCGCTACCTGGGCGACCCGAACTCCGATCCCATCGAGACCTGGGGCTGGGAGTACGTCGACCGCGAGAGCTACGTCATCAACAGCTACCCGCGTACCGCCGTCGCCCTGCGCACCCTCGCGGCCGTGGTCGGCGACCAGGCCTTCCTGCGCGGCATGCGGCACTACTCCGAGGACTGGCGCTACGCTCACCCCTACCCCGAGGACTTCTACCGCTCCTTCCAGCAAGGCTCGGGGACGGAGGTGGACTGGTACTTCCGGGAAGTCTTCCAGGGCACCGGCACCGTCGATTGGCAGGTCGAGGTCGACCAGGAGCGTCGCCCGGATCCGGTCGGCTTCTTCCAGGCCGAAGGGGGGCAGTTCCTCGAGCGCGCGGTGGAAGAGGGCGCCGAGGAAGAGGAGCGTCCCTGGAAGGTCGAGGTCCTCTTGCGCAAGGAAGGGGAGCTGGCCCTGCCGATGCCCCTGACGATGACCTTCGAGGACGGCACCACGCGGGACCTCCTGTGGTCGCGCGAGGAGCAGCAGCACAAGAACTGGCGCCGCGTGGAGTTCGAGAGCGATCAGAAGCTGGTCTCGGTCGTGCTCGACCCCGAGCGCGGGACCTACATCGACTCGGACATGTCGAACAACCAGTGGTTCGACGCGACCGATGCGGTGGCACCGTGGCGCTGGGGCGAACGCACCCTGGCCCAGTTCCAGCGCTACTTCCACTGGATCTCGGGGCTCGGAGGTTAGGCGTGGCGAACAAGGAAAGAGAGAACTCCCGCAAGCCGGTCTTCCTCGGGGCGCTTCAGGCCTCCCTGGGTCGCCTTCCGCTCTGGTTCATGGCCTGGCTCGTGCCGCTCATCGGGGCCCTGGCCCTGGCCGCCCCCTGGGTCGGCTGGGTGGGCTCCATGGAGCATAGCTACGAGCCCGGCAGCGTCCTGGCGAGCATGAACGAGACCTTCCGGGTCGACCACGAGGAAGAGCTGGAGGGGCTGCGCGAACGCGGCGCCATGGTCGCGGCTTCCCTGGCCCTGTTCATGATGCTCTTCGGGGCCTTCGCGGCCGGAGG
>JAUIEE010000281.1 GCA_030428965.1 bacterium
CCCTGAGTATCGTGCGGCCGCCGAAGGCGACCGAGACGACGTCCCCCCGGCGCAGTCGGGGCACACGGTCCCCGCGGCGGGAGTTCAGAAGCAGGAGGGCCTGACCGTCGCTGTCGACGTCGAGGGGAAGGGAGAGGCCGGGGAAATGGACCTCGGCCTTTCTACCGGGCAGGCCCTCGACCCAAAGCTTGAGTCGGTTGTCTGCCCGACCTCGCTCGAAGGTGATCTCCCCCCAGGTTTGTGGCGTCCGTCCGGCAAGTTTGGCGCGGAGCTGGATCGTGGAGGTCTGTCCCTCCTCGGCTTGCGCCGGGGAGAGCAACGTCCAGCCGAGGATGGCGATCGCGAGAAGGAAGGTGAGTGCTTTCATCGTGAGTCTCCTGACCTGTCATCGAAGGTGTGGTGGGTGACCGTGGTGGTTGCAGTCGCAATGGACGTGCCACCGCGCGGGAAAGCGAGCAGGGGCGAAGCACAACGACCGAGGTCCAGAGTGCGGATGTTCGTCCCAGGATCTGGATGCCTACTGGGGGGTGAGCGGCAGCACGACCGGCGCGGCCAGGATCTCCTCCGAGGTGCCCTGCAGGCCGCGGTGGATCTGAACCAGGAGCATTTCGGTTCCCCAGTTGCCGGAAAGGGGGCTGATGACCACCCGATCGGCGACGGGGAGGAAGGTCACGGGAACCTCGACGCCGGTCAGGGTCTCGACGTAGACGGTTCCCAGGACGACGGAGCTCGGCTCCAGTGGGGCGGAGAAATGAACTTCGACCGGATCGGAGGCGTTCGGTAGGAGTGGCCAGGACGGGGTCGTCCCGGTCATCCAGAAGAGTGCGGTGTCGCGTTCGTCCGCCCTGCCCGGCTCTCCAGCGGCCGGAGAGCCCCAGACGCCAGCGTCGTTGAGGGTTGCCCCGGGAAAGCTCATGCCCGCCCCGATCGCGTCGGAGCCGGGCACGACCCGGTAGTCCTCCTCGACGCCTATTCCGGACGCAAAGGCGGTAAAGGGGGCCGGAGTGCCGACGGGTGGCACAGGTTGGTCGATGACGATCGTGTTTCCGTTGATCGCCGTCACGGTGTAGGCAGTTCCGTCGTCCCGCACCTCGACCTTGGAGCCTGCGGTGATGGCCCCGGCGCTCTCGACGGTGAGCTCGTCCATGGCAACCGACAGCACCCTGCCGTAGAGCTCGGGCGCGACCTCGAACGGAGAGTCGGCGGGGTCGGAGACGGCAGGCGAGTCGATGACCGTGGTGTTGCCCCAGGGCGTGTCCTGGAGGTAGGCGATGCAGGAGGTCGCCGAGGACGAGACGACTTCGCTGAGGAGCCCGCCCGCGGCGTTGCCAGCGAAGATGCAGTGGGAAGCGGCCACGGCCTGCAGTCCAGTCGAGGCGCGTGCACCGGCCCCCAGATTGCCGGCCAGAACCGAGGTGGAGAGTGTGACGGCCCCGGCGACCGTTTCGGAGGAGATCAGGACTCCATCTCCTCCGTTGGCCGTGGAGTTCAAGCGATGCAGGAAGACGCTACCCGCCGCGTCTAGGTCCACGTGCAGGCCCGCGGCCCCGTTGCCCGTGGCGCCGCTTCCTTCAATCGCCACGTCCGCCGACCAGCCCGCCGCGGCCTCGAAGTCGAAGTCGACCAGCAGCCCGTCCGTTGCGTTGCGGTCGAAGCGGGAGCCCCGGATGCGCACGACGAATTGGCCGCCTCCAGGCCCCGCCGCCAGGGGGGCCGCCAGGTCGACGTCGAGTCCTTCCGCGCCGTTTCCGAAGAAGCGCGAGCCGCGCACTTCGAGCAGCGAACGCGTTCCTTCCAGCGCCACGAGGTCGTCCACCTCAAGGCCTTCCTGGGCATTGTTGTCGAAGCTGCACCCATCGATCCGCAGCTCGAAGGCCCCGCTCGCGGAGAGCCCGTCGGCACCGCTTTCCCGCACCGTGGTGTGGGCCAAGCGAACGTCGACGACGTCGGTCCCATCGTTGCGCAGGCGAATGCCGCGATCGGTGAAGCCGGACACGTGCGTGGACCGCAGCTCCAGGGACGTGTCGACGAGGTCGATGGCGATGCTGCCGGTGGCTCCACCCCGAAAGTCCAGGCCGTCGATGGCCGCGGCGGGCTCACCACCCTGAACGACCATGCTGATGGGGCCGACCCCTCCCGTGATGATCGTGGGAGCAGCCACGGGGTCTCGGGTTGCCGGATCGAAGCCGGTGCCGAACCCCCCCTGGAGGCGCACGTTGGCGAACAGGGGGATGCCCGACTCGGCGTAGCTTCCCGACCGAACCCATACGTTGCCTCCTCCCTGGGCGAAGGCCGCCAGTGCCCCCGCGGTGATCGTCGGGAACGCGCTGGCGATCGAGCTTCCATCGGGACTGACCGCGGTGCTCGCAGCGTCCACGTAGACGGGGGGGCCGGGAAGAGCGCTCATGACGAGACCCGCCTGGACGTACTCGGCCTCGCCGCTTCGACGCACTCCGATCCCGAAGAAGACCGGAACGCCGTCGGTCAGGCCTCCCACGCTGGCTCCCGGGCCGGCGAGGTTCTCCAGGATCGGGGCCTGAAGGAAGACGTTGCCGCGCTGGGTGCCCTGGAACAGGGCCAGCTCATGGCCAGAATCGGGGGGAGCCCAGGTCAGATACACGCTTCCCGATCCGGCCGTCATGGATCTCAATCCCGCCAGGGCCGGAACCGAGCTTCCGGGCGTGCCCGGCCCGGGCGGAGAGGACGAGGAGGAGCCACCGCCGCCGGAGCACGAAGCGGTGGCGGCGATGAGCAGGCAGGGAAGGAGGTGAAGGCGTAGGAAGAGCTTCATGGTGTCTAGGGGCAGAAGTCGATGCGTAGGGCGTTGCTGAGGGAGACGCCCAGGGGCGCGGCGGGATCGAAGACCCCGAACTGGGCGTAGAGCGTTTCGCCGACGAGGAAGTCGATCGAGACCGGCGGGGGGAACGTGAGGACTCCGGCTCCCGGGACTCCGGGGTTGCCCCCCAGGTTGCCGAAGACGACCATGCCCGGGTTCGACGGGAGGTAGGTCCACGCCGCCGAGTTGGTCGCGGGAGCTCCGCCGATCGACGGAACGCGCAAGGGCCTGAGGCTGAGGACGAGGATGGCGTTTCCGCCTCCCAGTCCGCGCTTGAGGCGCAGAGCCCAGTCCGAGTTGCCCATGCGCGGGGCACCTCCGACGGTCTCGAGTACGGGGACGAAGCCTCCGCTGCCGGCCCTGCCCGTGCCGAAGCTCGTCCCGAAAGGACAGGGCGAGAGCGTGCCGTTGAGGGCCGTTGCCCCGGAGATGACCAGGTTGGGGTGAGAGTCCACTCCCAGAGGCACGGAGTAGTTGACCGGCTGGAAGGCGACGTCCAGCGTGCCCGTGGGCACGATCACGGCGTAGTTGCCGGCGGAGTCGGCGGAGTCGTTGCAAGTCACGACCGAAGAGCCGCTCGAGCTGAACGTCACGTCCAGGTTGGCGCCGACCGCCGGAGCTCCGGTATGGGTCGTGACGTTGCCGGCGAGCACCACGCCGCTCTGCAGGTTGAACACCCCCAGGTTCTGGTTGGCCGATACGGAGAGGCCCTCGACGTCCGTGGCCACGAGGCTCTCCTCGAAGGGAGGGCAGATCTCCACATCCCAGGTGCCTGCCGGGACGGCCATGCTGAAGGTGCCGTTTGCCGCGGTGCTGTCGCCCGGCGTCCAGATCTCCTCACCTGTGGCCGAGGCGATAACGTCCAGATCGACCTCCTCCACGGGAATCCCTCCCGGGCGACGGACGGTTCCGGACAGAAGGAAGCCCGGGGCCAGGACGTGGTCGCCCAGCATGGTGTTCTGGCTCAGGTTGAGCTCGAGGGCCTCGGGGGCCAGCGTGGGCCCCACGACCGGGGTCGTGTCGAAGCGCAACTCGATGGGACCGATCGGGACCGCGACGCTGAACAGGCCTGCCGCGTCGGTGAAGTCTCCGGCGACCACCAGGTTGTCCCCCGCGGTCAGGTCGTAGACGTCGAGATTCACTCCGGCAACCGGCTGGTTCCCGGAGTCCACCGCCCGGCCGCTGACCGAGACACCGGGTGAGAGCGAAAGCGTTCCCATGGCCGTCGTTCCCACCACGGTCACGTCCTCGACCACGAGGACGAGGTGCGTCGTCGTGGGAGGAGGGGGAGGCGTGAAGGTGACCCGGTAGAAGCCGGCCGGGACGGTGGTCGTAAAGAAGCCGTTGGCGTCGGTGCCGTCGTTGAAGATGGGGGGATCGCCGCCGCTCCCCAGATTCTTGACGTCGATGTCCACCCCGGGGACGCCGACTCCCATGGAGTCGACGACCTGTCCGGTGATGAAGTCGGCGCGCACCGACGAGGCTCCGAGGGACAAGGCCAGAGCACAAAGCCATGCGGTTCGTCTCACGAGGTTCTCCTCTTGCTGGAAGTCGTTCGGAAGGGGGCTGCCTCCCTCCGAGCAAAAGCGGTGCCGGTCCCCCGAAATCCCTTCCGGTCACCGCGGGCGGCGGGCCGTCCAGGGAATGGACACGGCGTACGGGATTCCGACGGATACCGCACGAGTAGCAGCCCGGGCACCCGCGGCCCGGGCTGCGGCATCTGGCACGCAGGTTGCGGTCAGGGCCGGCATGGAATCCGCATTCCCTTCCCCCCGTTTCCTCCTCTACGGGCACGACTCCTGGGGCCTCGGGCACCTGCGTCGCAACCTCAACCTGGCGACCTCGCTCGTGGATTCCTTTCCAGGGGCCGGTGTGCTGCTGGTGAGCGGTTCGCCCTGCGCAACCTCCTTCGACACGCCTCCCGGGGTCGACGTGCTCAAGCTGCCTTCGATCACGAAAGATTCCGACGGTGGCTACGTGTCACGTCGACTGCCCGGCAACGTCGCCTTCGTGGTCAGGCTGCGCAAGAAGCTCCTGCTCGAGGCCTTCCGCTCCTTCGCGCCTCACCTCCTGATCGTCGATCACCAGGTGCTCGGCGTACACGGCGAGGCCCTCGATACCCTGCGGGAAGCGCGCCGGACGGGGACGAAGACCATCCTCGGGATTCGGGACGTGATCGACTCGCCCGAGACCGTGGCGCGCGAGTGGTCCTCGGACGAGTGTCGCTGGGCCCTGTCCGAGGGCTACGATCGCCTGTGCGTCTACGGCGCGCCGGAAGTGCTCGATCCCCGCGTGGAGTACCCGATACCCGCGGAGCTGGGCGAACGCATGGAGTTCACCGGCTACGTCGTTCAGGAATCCGATCCGCGCTCGCGTCGGCCTGTCCCCAGCACCCGTCCCCAGGTTCTGGTGGCCATGGGGGGGGGAGAGGATGGCGGCGCCCGGCTCGATGGAGTCCTGGACGCGCACGAACTCGGGAAGCGGGACTGGGACACGGTGCTCCTGACCGGGCCCCTGCTCGACCGCCGAGAAGCCCGACGCCTCAAGCGCCGCTTGCGGGAGATCGGTGGAATCGAGATGCACCGCTTCCACAAGGACGTGCCGCGTCTGCTCGAGGAATCGGATCTCGTGGTCAGCATGGCGGGCTACAACACCTGCGCGGAGGTGATGCAGTCCCGCAAACCGGCCATCTACCTTCCGCGCGTGTTTCCCCGTCGGGAGCAGGAGATAAGGGCAGGACGCCTCGCTGCCCTGGGATTGGGGAGCTGCCTCGTCTCTCCGAGCCCGACCCGACTGCGGCAGGCCATGGAGCGCGCCTTGCAGGTTCCCCACCGTCCCGAGAGAACGCCCGCTCTGTGCGGCAACCGGCGCATGTGCGAGGTCGCTGCGGAGGTTCTCTCCCTTGACAGTCAGCCCAGGAGAGTTCTCCAGTGATGGTTCGAAGCTACGGTTACTTGCTGAAGAAGTTCCCCCGCCTGTCGGAAACGTTCATCCTCAACGAGCTCCTCGCCCAGGAGAGCCTCGGTCTGGACCTGCAGGTCTTCTCCCGCCGAACCCCGGACGACGAGCCGCGCCACGCGGAGCTGGCTTCCCTGCGGGCCCCGGTGCACGCCGTTCCCCACCGACGCGAGCTGGACCCGTGGCGCACTTTGTTCTCGAACGGAGGAGAAGCCGAGGCGATCTTCCCGAGGCTCGGTCGACTGGTGCGCGAGGCGGAGGCCTGGAATCTGCCGCGCCTGTCGGCCCAGATCGCGGAAGCGCTGTATGTGGTGCGCCGGACCCGGGAGCTGGGAATCGATCACCTGCACGTGCACTTCGCGACCGAATCGGCCGTGGTGGCCATGCTGAGCCAGGAGCTTGGCGGCCCGACCTACAGCATCACGGCCCACGCCAAGGACATCTATCGTTCCACGGTCGACTGGGAGCTGCTCGACGTTCTCTTCCAGCGGGCGCAGTTCGTCGTCACGGTGTGCCAGGCCAATGCGACCTTTCTGCGGACCGGGGTCGGGCGGGAGGCGGGATCCAAGGTGCGTTGCCTCTACAACGGCATCGATCTCGAGACCTTTCCCTGCCGGCTCGACGGTCGGCAGCCGTCGCATCTGCTCGCGGTCGGGAGGTTGGTGGAGAAGAAGGGCTTCGACGTTCTCATCGAAGCGTGTCGAGAAATGCGTGAGCTGGGCGTCTTCTTCCGTCTGTCGATCGTGGGGGAAGGCGAAGAGCGAGGAACTCTCGAGAGCCTCATTCAGGACTACGACCTGGGGGATCGCGTGAGCCTTCTCGGACCGAAGGACCAGACGGCCGTGCGGGAGCTCCTGGGGACGGCCACCGTCTTCGCCCTGCCGTGCCGGGTCGGGGCCGATGGCAACCGCGACGCGCTGCCCACGGTGCTGCTCGAAGCCCTGGCCAGCGGGC
>JAUIEE010000282.1 GCA_030428965.1 bacterium
TGCTCTTCGCCCGTACGAGCAAGGCAGCCGCCCGCCTCAGCGCGGCCTTCAAGGCCAGGCAGGTGGAGAAGACCTACTGGGGAGTCTCCGAGCGGCCTTTGCTTCAAGACGAGGGAAGCCTGGAACAGTGGCTGCGCAAGGACGCCCAGCGCAACCGGGTCGAGGTCGTCGGCGCCGGCACCCCCGGAGCCAAGCTGGCCCACAGCCTGTGGAGGGTGCTGGGAGGTCGAGGGGACCACACCTGGGTCGAGCTACGACCCCTGAGCGGGCGTTCCCACCAGCTGCGGGTGGCCATGGGGAGCCTCGATGCTCCGCTGGCCGGCGACCTCAAGTACGGTGCCTCGACGCCTCTGCCCGATCAGAGCATCGCCCTTCACGCGAGGAGTCTCGAGCTGGCTCATCCGGTCGGCGGACGTTCCCTGCGCTTCGAGAGCGAGCCGCCCGCGGGGCGAGTCTGGCAACTCGTCCGCGGGCGGTGAGGCGTGGGGCGGACTCAATCGACGAGGATGGCCTCGGCGCGCTCGACCTCGCCCGTTTCCAGGTCGACTTCGATCTTCAGCAGGTGACCGAGGACGCGCTCGGGACCCCGTTCGTCGCGCTGGCGGGCGTAGCTTTGCAGGCTGGGCGCGGCGGAACGAGAGCCGTCGGGACGGGAGGAAGAGCGCAGCCGCAGGTTCTCCGAAGCCGGGGCGATGGCACCCGAAGCATCCGCTAGCGCAGCCTCGGCGGCTTCACCCGTGGCCAGGCGATAGACGCGCAGCTCGAGGCCGTAGGTCGAGCTCCCCACGTACGACTCGACGACCAGGTGGAAGTCCACTCCGCCGGCGAAGACGTCGATCGTGCCGTACTCGGGGTTGTCCGCCGTCTGGAAGCAGAACTCGTCGGCCGTCGCGACGTCGAACAGGCACAGGTCCAGGTCCGCGCCGGGGCGGTCGATGAACAGGTCGAAGTCGATCGAGATCGGTTCTCGTGACCTGAACGCGAAGCCATCGAACGGATCGAAACCGCTGTCGTCGATGTGACCCTCGATGATGAAGTGGTCCCCGGGAGCCAAGACCCCGAAGTCGTTCGCATCCAGCTCCGTATCGTTGGACTCCGCTTCGAAGAACACGGGCGTCGGGCGCGGGGCCGTGTAGCTGCGGCGCTTCTTGCACGAGCCGAGGCCGACCGGCAGAAGCAGGATCAGGACCATCGGGACCGAGATGCGGGTTTGAAGGTGTCTTTTCATGGGGTGCCCTCCTCGAGTGTCCCCTGGAGAGTGCGTCGGAAGGCGAAACTGAGGCCCCCGGAGGGCACTTCCCCCGGGCCGAGCCCCACCAGGGCGTTGGACACTTCACATGGGGCAAGTTGCGTGCCGAAGAGGGGGGCGATCCCTAAGGTGAAGCCCATGGGGAGCAGCCTGGATCGGCGGCGTTTCTTGCGGCACGCGGGGCTGTGGGGGGCGCTCTGGTTGGGGCGAGGCTGTCGCGCGGCGGAGCCGGCGCCGCCGGTACCGAGGCCCTCTCCCCCGTCGCCTCCTGTCTCCTTGCCGGCGACCCCGGGCGACTTTCCTGCCCCCGACCTGAGCGACGAGCGAGTCCTGCGCTACGAAGCGGGACTACGGCCGTACCGACAAGGTGCGATCCGCCTGGAAGCGGAGCTTCTCGACGGTTTGCGGATCGTCCACAACTACGGCCACGGTGGCGCGGGAATCACCCTTGCACCCGGGTGCGCGCGGCAGGTCGTTCACCTCGTGCGGGGCTTTCGAACCACCGGGCGGGTTGCGGTCCTGGGGGCCGGCGTGAACGGCTTGAGCGTGGCCCTCGCCTTGGCCGGGTCGGGCTACGAGGTCGACCTTTACGCGCGGGAGTTTCCACCCCACACGACCTCGAACGTTGCGGGGGGGCAGTGGGCGCCCTCCTTGGTCGGTACGGGGGAGGGACGGAAGGAGCGGGCCCTCTTCGACCAGGTGCTGCGGGACTCTCACCGCTTCTACGCCGAGCGGGTGGGCGAGCACGGCGTGTCGCGCCGTACGAACTTCGTGGCCCGTGGCTTCGGGAGTGGATTGCGCCGCATCCCCCCGGAGCTGGCGCGGCTTCGGGAGCTGGAGCGCCTGCCGTTCGAGGGGCCCTCCCGGCCGGGCTTCAGCGTCGAGACGTTCCTGGTGGAGCCTCCGCTCTTGCTCACCCATCTCGTGCAGGCCGTACGGGACCACGGCGTGCGCATGCACCACCGAACCTTCCGCGATCGCGGCGCCCTGGGCGAGTTCGGCGATACCGTCGTGGTCAACTGCCTGGGCCTCGGTGCCGGAAGCCTGTTCGCAGATCGCCGCGTCACTCCCGTACGCGGTCAACTGGTGCTGCTCGAGCCCCAGGATCTTCCCTGGCTCCTGAGCCATGCCGGCTACCTCTTTCCCCGTAGCGACGCCGTGGTCCTGGGGGGCAGCGTCGAGCGCGGGGTTCGCGAGGCCCGTTCCGACCCGGCCACCTGCGCCCGCATCCTGCGGGTCCATCGGGACTTCTTCGGCGCGCAGGGGGCTTGAGCCGACTCGGAGCCTGTAAGGTTCGCCTTGGGGCTTCTCTGGAAGGACGATCTGGAGTCCACTGAGGCCCCGAAACGTCCCTCCCTTGCAGGCCCATCCATGCACTACGCCGCCTCTCTCTTCTTTCTCGCCCTCATGTCGTCCCCTCAATCGTTCGAACCGCAAGGCTCCCTCCAGGAGGTGAAGCAAGGGCTGCTGCCCAGCGAGGAGGGCGACGACCCGCTCCTTTGGCTCGAAGACGTGCTCGGGGACAAGGCCCTGGGCTGGGTACGTGCCCAGAACGAGGTCAGCAAGGAGGCCCTGGCCGAGGGGCCGGAGTTCAAGGACCTCGAGGCCAAGCTGCTGGCCATCTACGACTCCGACGAGCGCATCCCCTACGTCACCAAGCGCGGGGAGTACTACTACAACTTCTGGCGCGACGCCGACCACAAGCGTGGCCTCTGGCGCCGAACGACGCTGGAGTCGTACCAGAAGGAGGAGCCCGAATGGGACGTGCTCCTGGATCTGGACGCCCTCGGCGAGGAGGAAGGGGAGAACTGGGTCTGGGCGGGATCGAGCGTCCTGCCTCCGTCCTACGAACGTTGCCTGATCTCGCTCTCACGGGGCGGGGCCGATGCGGACGTGACCCGGGAGTTCGACATCCCGAGTCGTTCCTTCGTGGGGGACGGCTTCTTCTTGCCCGAGGCCAAGAGTCGAGCCGGCTGGATCGATCGGGACACGCTCTACGTGGCGACCGACTTCGGCGAGGGCTCGATGACCGAGTCCGGCTATCCGCGGGTGGTCAAGATCTGGAAGCGTGGCCAGCAGCTGAGCGAGGCCGAGACCGTCTTCGAGGGAACGCCCGAGGACATCTCGGTCGGTGCCTATCGCGACCACACCCCCGGCTGGGAGCGGGACTTCGTCTATCGAAGGCTGACCTTCTACACCGGCGAGCTGCTCGAACGGAACGCGGACGGGGAGCTGGTGCGCATCGACAAGCCGGATCACTGCGAGGCCTCGATCGACCAGGAGTGGATCTACTTCGAGCCTCGCAAGGACTGGAAGATCGGAGAGGTGACCTACAAGGCGGGTTCCCTGCTCGTCGCCGACTACGCCGCTTGGCAGGAAGGCAAGCACGAGGTCGAGGTCCTGTTCGAGCCGGGACCGACGACGTCCCTGGCCAGCTTCTCGACCACCCGGGACCACGTCTTGGTCAACCTGCTCGACAACGTGAAGAGTCGCATCGACGTCATCACGCACACGGACAAGGGTTGGAAGCACAAGCCGCTCGAGGGCGTTCCCACCCTCGGACGCATCTCCGCCAGCCCGGTCGATGCGTGGCACTCCAACGCCTACTGGCTCAACGTGACGGGCTACACCACGCCGTCGAGCCTGTTCCATGGCGACCTCGAGGGAGGAGAGCCCCGGCTCCTCAAGCAGCTGCCGGCCTTCTTCGACGCCGAGGGGATCGAGGTCAGCCAGCACTTCGCCAGGTCGAGCGACGGCACGGCGGTTCCCTACTTCCAGGTCACGCCGCCGGGACTGGAAGCCGACGGGAACGCGCCCACCCTGCTCTACGGCTACGGCGGCTTCGAGATCTCCCTTCTGCCCAGCTACAAGGCGGCGGTAGGGACGTCCTGGCTGGCCCGGGGAGGCGTCTACGTGGTGGCCAACATCCGCGGTGGGGGCGAGTTCGGTCCCGCCTGGCACCAGGCGGCCCTGCGGGAGAAGCGCCAGCGGGCCTACGACGACTTCGCCGCGGTGGCGCGAGACCTGATCGAGCGGGGGATTACCCAGCCGGCCCACCTGGGCATCCAGGGTGGCTCCAACGGGGGTCTCTTGATGGGCAACATGCTCACCCAGTTTCCCGAGCTGTTCGGGGCCGTCGTGTGCCAGGTCCCGCTGCTGGACATGAAGCGCTACACGAAGCTCCTGGCGGGGGCTTCCTGGGCCGGGGAGTACGGTGACCCGGACGTCGAAGAGGACTGGGCCTTCCTGCGCCGCTACTCGCCCTACCACAACATCGACGTCGAACAGGACTACCCCAGCATCCTCTTCACGACCTCGACCCGGGACGACCGGGTCCATCCGGGCCACGCGCGCAAGATGGCGGCGGCCCTGTTGTCGGTCGGCAAGGAGGTCCTCTACTACGAGAACATCGAGGGGGGCCACGGGGGAGCGGCGGACAATGAACAGGCCGCGTTCATGAGCGCCCTGGCCTACTCGTTCCTGTGGAAGACCCTGACCGCGGGCGGTTCCTGAGGGCAAGGGCTCCAGGAGGCGCCCGGAGCCGAAGCGCCGGCTAGCTTCCCGCCCCGATTCCGATCGGGGCAGCCTGGCCCACCCGGGCCTGCTCTTCGTCCGCGGACCAGACCACGTTGTAGAGCGTGTCCCGTTCGACCGGGATCCGTCCGGCGTCGCGAATCCACTGGACGAGCTCGTCGCGCTTGACCTCCTGGGGTGTCTTGGCGCCGGCGTCGTGGTAGATGTGCTCCTCGACCACGGTCCCGTCCACGTCGTCGGCTCCCCAGGAGAGGGCCAGCTGGGCGATCGGGATCGAGAGCATGATCCAGTACGCCTTGATGTGGGGGATGTTGTCGAGCAGGAGGCGTCCCACGGCGATCTCCCGCAGCTCGTCCAGGGCCGTCGGCCCCGGCAGGTGCGACCACTCGTTGTTCTCGGGGTGGAACGAGAGCGGAATGTAGGTCTGGAAGCCCCCGGTGTCGTCCTGCAGGAGGCGCAAACGGTCGAGGTGGTCGACGCGCTCTTCGACGGTCTCGATGTGCCCGTGCAGCATCGTGCAATTCGAGCGGAGTCCCGCCTCGTGGACGGTGCGAGCGAGATCGAGCCAGTCCTGGCCGCTGATCTTGAGGGGGTAGCCCTCCTTGTGAACCCGATCGGCGAAGACCTCGGCGCCGCCTCCCGGACAGGAGCCGAGCCCGGCCTCGATCAGCTCCGGTAGCACCTCGGCCAGCGGTCTCTTGGCGGACTTGGCGATCTGGTGCAGCTCGACCATCGTGAAACCCTTGATGTGGATCTCGGGCCGCGCGCCTTTGACGGCGCGCAGGATGTCGAGGTAGTACCCGTAGGGGATCTTGGGCCACACGCCTGCGACCATGTGAACCTCGGTCACCGGGTCCGAGAGGTGGTCGGTGATCTTCTGGGCGATCTGTTGAGGCGTCAGCAGAAAGGCCCCCTCCTCGCCCGGCAGTCGGTCGAAGGAGCAGAAGTCGCAGAACTTGTTGCAGTAGTTCGTGTAGTTGATGTGCTGGTTGACGTTGAAGTAGGCCAGGTCGCCGTGCAGGCGCTCGCGCATCAGGTTGGCCAGCTCGCCGACCACGTAGATGTGGGGGGTGCGGTAGAGTTCGACGCCGTCCTCGAAGCTCAGGCGCTCTCCGGCCGAGATCTTCTCCGCGATCTCCCCGAGTCCGGCCTCCATGGCCCGGGCCAGGACCCGCTCCTCGTGGGGTTCGATGCTCATTGCGGGGCCTCCTTGCCGCCCGCGACCGGGGTCGCCGCGCCTTCCTCGCGGTTGCGCGGTCCCCGCTCGCCATCGTGGCGCTCGTCCACGATGCCGTACCAGGTGTTCCGTCTGCGGGGTACGAAGCCCGCCGTTTCGATCATGCGCTCGATGGTCTCGATCGACTCCAGGTTGAAGCAGCCCGCGGCGCTGACCACGTTCTCCTCGAGCATGGTGCCGCCGAAGTCGTCGCAGCCGTAGCGCAACGAGACCTGAGCCAGCTTCATGCCCTGGGTCACGTAGCTCGTCTGCATGTGGGCGAAGTTGTCGAGGAAGATGCGCGCGATCGACTGGACCCGCAGGTAGACCGCGTGGGTCGTCTTGGCGGGGTAGATGTGCTCCTCGGGCACCCCGTCGGGTTGCATGTTCCAGGAGGCGAAGGCCGTGAAGCCTCCGGTTTCGTCCTGCAGGTCGCGCAGGCGCCTCAGGTGCTCGATGCGCTCCGCCGGCGTCTCGACGTGGCCGAACATCATCGTGGCGGACGAGCGCAGGCCGGCCTCGTGCACGCGCCTGTGGATCTCGAGCCAGCGGTCGGTCGTGGTCTTCTTGGGAGCGATGATCTTGCGCACTCGCTCGGTGAGGATCTCGGCTCCGGCTCCGGGGACGCTTCCCATGCCGGCCCGCTTGAGGTCGCCGATGACCTCCTCCACCGGACGCTTGTCGATCTTGGACAGGTGATCGAGCTCGGGCGCCGACAGGGCGTGGGGATTGACCTGGGGGA
>JAUIEE010000283.1 GCA_030428965.1 bacterium
AGGTGCGCGACTCCCTGCTCTCGGAGGAGGCGGCCCTCGCCTACGAGTACGGCTACTCCCTGGCGCGTCCGGACGCGCTCGTCCTGTGGGAAGCGCAGTTCGGGGACTTCGTCAACGGCGCCCAGATCCCGATCGATCAGTTCATCGCCCCCGGTGAGGCCAAGTGGAAGCAGAAGAGCGGCGTGACCCTGCTCCTGCCCCACGGCTTCGACGGGCAGGGGCCCGAGCACTCCTCCGGCCGCCCCGAGCGCTTCCTGTCCCTGTGCTCCGGCGGCAACATGACCGTGGCCAACTGCACGACTTCGGCCCAGTACTTCCACCTGGTCCGACGCCAGGGGCTCTCCGCCGAGAAGCGCCCCCTGGTCCTGTTCACGCCCAAGTCGCTCCTGAGGGACAAGCGCGCTTCCAGTCCGATCGAGGACTTCGGCCAGGGGGCCTTCCAGGAGATCCTGAGCGATCACGACTCCTCCGCCGACATCAAGCGCGTGCTCTTGTGCACGGGCAAGGTCTACTACGACCTGCGCGACTACCGCGCAGAGAAGGGACGCAAGGACACGGCCATCGTGCGACTCGAGCAGCTGTACCCGCTGCCGCTCGAGGCCCTGCGCGCGCTGCTCAAGTCCTTCGGTTCGGTCGAGCTGATCTGGGTTCAAGAGGAACCCCGCAACATGGGCGCCTGGACCTACATCCTGCAGCGCTTCCACGACCACAAGATCCCGGTCCGCTACGCCGGACGGCCGGATTCGTCCAGTCCGGCGACGGGCTCCTATCGGCGTCACAACGCCGAGCAAGAGCACCTCATCCAGCGGGCCTTCGAGGGTTGATCGGTGAAGCCGCGTAGTATTCTCGGCTGGCTGCTCGTCCTGACCCTGGGCCTGTTCGTGATGTTCAACCTCGACCCGGTCGAGGTCTGGCTGTTCGGGTTTCGGGTCAGCATGCCCATCGGTCTGGTCGTCCTGATGTCGGCCTTGCTCGGAGCGGGCGCGCTCTACCTCCTGATCGTGTTCAAGCGGCGCTCGAACCGCTGAGGCTCGCATGTCCCTGAGAGTCGTGGTGGGGGACATCACCGGCCTGGAGGTCGATGCGATCGTCAACGCGGCCAACGAGACCTTGCTCGGCGGAGGGGGTGTAGACGGAGCCATTCACCGAGCTGCCGGACCTGAACTGCTGGAGGAGTGTCGTGCTCTGGGGGGCTGTCCGACGGGGGAAGCGCGCCTCACCCGCGGCTACCGTCTCGCCGCCAGGTACGTGATCCACACCGTCGGTCCGGTGTGGCACGGAGGGAGCCGAGGCGAAGCGGAGCTGCTCGCGGCGTGCTACGCGAGCTCGCTGCGACTGGCCGAGGAGCACGGCCTGGAGAGCGTGGCCTTCCCGGCCATCAGCACCGGCGTCTATCGCTTCCCGAAGGAGGCGGCCTGCGAGATCGCGGTCGAGTCCGCTCGCGCCTGGCTGCGGGAGAAAAAGGCGCCGAAGGAGATCGTGTTCTGCTGCTTCTCCGAGTCCGACGGCGCCCTGTACCGAGCTCGCCTGAACGAAAAAGGGTGAGCCCTGAAGAGCCAGGGCTCACCCGTGCGTCGAGGGTACGTGGGGTACGGCCTGTCAGCGTTCCTTGGCCGGGGCCTCCGCCGGTGGAGTGAACCAGTCCGCGGGCAGAGCCTCGATGGGCGTCAGGCTCTCGACCTCGAGGATCGAGCGCCCCACGGCGTCGTTGGTCTGAACCATCCTGCGGGGAAAACGCAGCTCTCCGGCCAGGCTGTGGTCCTCGAGCCGCGTTTCGATGGGCAGATGACCGGCGCCCTCGACCAGCAGGTAGGCATCGGCCCGCACCAGGTCCCCGGTCTCTTGATCCACGTAGAGGTGCACGGGCGGGAGGTCGCCCTGGCGCAGGACGAGCACGTTCGTCGGCCGACCGTCCAGCTCCTCGCTGCGCAGGACTGTCAGCGAATCGAAGGCCGAGCGCCAGGAGTAGATCGGTAGGGCCAGGTTCTGGAGCACGGCAGCGTCGAGCTCGGCGCCCAGGAGCTCTTTGTACTCGTCGAAGGACGAGGTGGCCCAGCCTTCCTCTCCGTTCACCGCTACGTGGGAGCTTCCGAAGTCGCCGAAGTCGATGTCCAAGCGGTAGATCTTCGATCCCCGTAAGCTGCTCACGAAGGTGCCTTCGACCCCGCTCTGGGCGAGGCGGATCGTTCCCGCGACGCGCACGGCTCCCAGGTCCTCGAGCCATGCGTCGCGCTGGTCGTCGTCGCGCCGGTCGAGCACCTCTTCGAGCGAGCGGGCTTGCTGGGCACCCGCCACCCGGGCCATCACGCGCTCGGACAGCCCGTCCTGGAACATGGACAGGGAACGGATCTCGCCCGCCTCGTCGCGGAAGACGATTCGGATCTTGTCGGTTGCCCGGAAGACCCACTCGTCCTCTTCGTTGGGGGGTAGGAGCTCGTAGACCATCTGACCGGGAACGTCGATCGCCAGGCGGTTGTTCTGGACGAGGACCTGCATGTCCCCCATGTCCTCGTCGCGGTAGGTGCCCAGGTACTCGGCCAGGAGATCCAGGGGAACCTCCGGTTCGATCTCGACTCCCTTGCGCGGCAGGCCGAAAGCCAGTCCGGACTGGTGCAGGATCATCTCCTTGACCTCACCGTCCTCGCCGCGCACCCACGAGATCTGGACGCCGACCGGAAGGGCGAACTCCCACAGACCCTCTTCGTCGGGCGGCTTCATCTCGAACACCTGCTGGCCCGGAATGTCGACCGTCAAGCGGCCGTTCTTCTCGGCCACCGTGAAGATGGCGTCCTGGAAGTGGGCGAAGTTCCCGACGTAGTCGCCCTCGAAGGCCGTCAGGTCGTTCTTCTCGCTGCTGGCCTCGATGGACTCGCCTGCGGTCTCCTCGCCGAGCAGAGTGTCGAAGACGAGCTGGATCGATCCGGATTGCAGGGGAGTGGCGCTCACGTTCGTGAGCAGGACGTAGCCCAGGTTCTCCGTCGGCAACAGGCTCACCTGGGCGGCGAAGCCGTCGATGTTGCCGCCGTGCTCGATGACGCGCCTGCCTTCCCATTCGCGCAGCATCCACCCCATTCCGTAGGAGACGCCGGGGCCGATGTCGACCTGCGCCTCCCAGGTGTCCGTGATGGCTTTCTCGGGGACGATGCGCTGACCGTCGAGCTCGCCGCGCGCCAGGAGCAGCCGCACCCAGCGCGCCATGTCGAGCACGTTGGAGTTGATCGATCCGGCCGGGGCGATGTTGTCGAGGTTGCGCATGCCCTCGGGCTCGAACGTCCCGGTCGCTTCACGGACCAGGTAACCCTTGGCCAGGCGCTCGTCCTTCTGGACGGCCGCGAAGCTGTGGGTGGTCGAGGCCATGCCCAGCGGCTCCAGGAGATGGGTCTCGAGGTAGTCCTGCCAGGAGACGCCCGTGGCGGCAGCCAGGGCCTCGCCCGCGGCGAGGTACATGACGTTGTTGTAGTGAAAGCCCTCCCGGAAGCCGTCCCAGGGCTCGGCCTTGACCGCCGTGCGCAGGATCCGTTCGGAGGAGGTTCCTCCCGCCCACAGGACGCCCATGCGCGTGAAGCCCGTGCGGTGGCTGAGCAGGTCGCGCACGGTGGCCTGGGCCTTGGGGCCAGCATCGAGGTCGAGCTCGAACCACGGCAGGTGCTCGGTGACCTCGTCGTCCCATTCGATCGCCTCGCTCATGCCGATCAGGGTCGAGGTGAAGGCCTTGGTCGTGGAGCCGATGGCGAAGATCGTCTCGGCCGTGACCGGCACTTTTCGCTCGACGTCGGCCCAGCCCAGACCCTCCGCCAGGACGACCTCGTCCCCGTGCACGACGGCGATGGCCAGGCCGGGGATGTTCAAGTCCGCGCGCTGCTGTTCCAGGACCTCGAGCAGCTCCTCCAGCCGATCGTCGAGGGACGATTGAGCCTGGGTCGTGGGTGCGAGGAGCAGGGCCAGGGCGATGGAAGTGAGGGAGCGTCGATCCATGGTGACTTTCGGGGTTGGGGGTCAGCGTCCGAGCGCGGTTTCCACTTCTTCGAGCAGCCGCATGAGCCACTCGGACTCCCGGAAGCCCTCCGAACCGCTGAGGTGTCGGAGCTCATCCAGGTGGGTCGCGGCTCGCTCGGGCTCGCCGCGGGCCTGTCGGGTCAGGGCCAGGAAGGCCTGCTGCAGGTAGGAGTAGGGCGCCGACAGCTCGCCGCCCTCGGAGGATTCGAGTGCCTGGAAGGCGGCGGTCAGGTTGCGCAGCCGGTACTGGAGTGCACCGCGCAGCACGTCGTCCGCCGGCGTGGAGCCTCCCTCGGTGGACTCGAGGCGCACGTTCCCGAGGAACTCCAGGCAGTCTTCGTACTCCTCGGGGAGACGATCGGGCTCCAGGGGCATGCGGGCGATCAGCTTGCGGTGAATGGCGGCCACCTCGGCGAGGTCGGCCTCGCTCCTCTCCCCCGCGCGCGCCAGGTCCAGGGCTTGCGCCGAGGTGCGGATGGCCGCCATCGTGCGTCCCATGTCGCGCATGTCGACGGCGAGGTACAGCAGGTTGTCGATGTAGCGCTCGCTGTCGCGTCCCAGGAGCCGTCCCATGTTCTCGACCGCCTGCTCCAGGAGCGAGTGGGCCTCTTCCTTGCGCTCCGGATCGCGACGGACGATCTGAAACAGCCGATCGACGGCGAGCAGCTCGTAGATGTCGCTCTCGTTCTGATCCTGGACGAAGATCTGCACGGCGCGACGCAGGTAGGGCTCCGCTTCCTCGCGACGGCCTTCGTCGTAGAGCCAGTTGCCCAGGCCGAAGCTGGCCATGCCCTCGAAGCGACTGCCCTTCGGGTAGAACAGGTTCATCTGCTCGTAGACCTCGCGCAGGGCTTCCTCGACGGCTGCCTTGTTCTCGGTCGGCATCAGCACCGCGACGAGATGCTCGAGCGTCTGGATGATCGGAAGGCGCTGTCCGGGCGCCTTTTGGCGACGGATCTCCAGAATGCTCCGCAGCATCTCGCTGGCCTCGTCGAACTCCCCGCGCGCCTGGAGCAGCTCGGCCAGGCTCGAGCGCGTCCCGCAGGAGGCGAGCCCGCCCGCGTCCGGCTGGGCGGACCAGATGGCCAGGGACCTGCGCAGCGCCTCCTCGGCTTCCTGGTTGTTGCCCTCGTCGCGCAGGAGCGCCCCCAGTCGTCCGAGGGTCGAGGCGACCTGAACGTGGTCCTCGCCGTAGATCTTGCGCCAGATGGCGAGGGCTTCCTCGAGCAGGGGCCTGGCCGCGTCCAGGTTGCCCGCCTGGTGCAGCTGGACCGCGACGCTGTTGAGGGTCGAGGCGACGGTGGCATGCTCCTCCCCGAAGGCCTTGCGGGCCGTGGCCAGCACACCCTCGACGTCCACGCCGAAGTTCTCGGCGCGGTTCGCGTCGGCCAGGCCGAGGATGTTCTCGAGGGCGTTGCTGATGGCCAGGTTGCGCGTCGCTTCCCGGTCGGCGCGGCGGTAGCTGATGGTCGTCGCGACCAGGGCGCCGAGGATGACGACGAGCAGCAGGCTGGCCGTGAGGACGCCGATGCGGTGGCGGCGCACGAACTTGCGCACGCGGTAGGCGGCGCTCGGGGCGTGGGCCAGGACCGGCTCGTTCCTCAGGTAGCGCTCGATGTCGGCCGCCAGGTCGAGGGCCGTCGCGTAGCGCCGCGAGCGATCCTTCTCGAGCGCCTTCATCACGATCCAGTCCAGGTCCCCCGCGAGCAGCTTCGCCAGGGCGCTCGGCTCCGCCGAGCGGTGCTTGGCCACCTCGATCAGGGCGTCCCCCATGCGGCTGACCCGCTCGGACAGGCTGGGAGGATCGACCTCGCCGATGATGCGCTGCAGCTCGCCGTAGCCGGCCTCGCGCAGGGTCTGGGCGTCGTGGGGCGTCGTCCCGGTCAGGAGCTGGTAGAGCAGGACGCCCAGGGAGTAGATGTCGCTGCGGGTGTCCACGTCCAGACCGCTCATCTCGGCCTGCTCCGGGCTCATGAACTCCGGCGTTCCGATGAACTGGTGGAACTCGGTGAAGAGCGTCTTCTCGGTCAGCCGGCGGTTGGTGGCCTTGGCCACGCCGAAGTCGATGATCTTGGGCACCGGCCGCGTGTCGTGCAGGGTGACCAGCACGTTGGACGGCTTGACGTCCCGGTGGATGATGCCCTTCTGGTGGGCGTGCTGGATGGCCCAGCAGGCGGGGATGAACAGCTCCAGGCGCTCGCGGGGGGACAGGTGGTTCTTGTCGCAGTACTCGGTGATCGGCACCCCGCGCACGAGCTCCATCACGAAGTACGGCCTGCCGTTCTCCGTCGCCCCCGCATCGAGCACCCGGGCGATGTTCGGGTGCTCCATCATCGCCAGGGCCTGGCGCTCGGCCTCGAAGCGCGCGATGACCTGCTTGGTGTCCATCCCGAGCTTGATGACCTTGATGGCGACCTTGCGCAGCACCGGCTCCTGCTGCTCGGCCATGTAGACCACGCCCATGCCCCCCTCGCCGATCTTCTGCAGCAGCTTGTAGGGCCCGATGCGCTTGTCGGTCTCCTCGGACTCGGCAGGGGGCTGCACGGCCGGCGCGTTCAGGAACCCGCCCGCCTCCTCGTGGGCCACCAGCAGGGCCTCCGCCTCGGCCCGCAGCTCGGCGTCCCCGGCGCAGGCCCCGTCCAGGTAGGCGCTGCGCTCCGCGGGGCTAGGGCGCTTCAGCGCCTCGTGGAAGAGGCTTTCGATGTCCTTGGGTTCCATGGCGTTCGGCCTTCTC
>JAUIEE010000284.1 GCA_030428965.1 bacterium
CAATCCCCGTGCCCGGATCGCCCCCCGGCTCGCTTGTTCAGGATCGATCGACATTCAGGGCACCATGCCGGCTTTCTTCATCTCGGGGTAGCACAATCGGGCGATGTGCCCGTAGCCGGCGCCCGTCAGATGGAAGTCGGGAATCTCGGGCACGTCGACGCCGGAGGAGGCGACCCGGGCGAGGCGTTCTGCGATCGGGAGCTGGTCCCATGGCTTGCCTTGCTCTGCCGCCTGCTCGCGGGCGATGCGAAAGGCCGCGGTGACTCGCTCGTCGGCGATGTAGGCGTCCACGATCGTGTCCGCCGGGGGCGGAGGATCGCTTTCCGCAAAGCGGTCCACTCCGTCCCCGTAACCCCTGAGCAGGCCCAGGAGCGAGATGCCCGGCAGATCGAGCTCCGCGCGCAGGTCCTCGGCCCAGTCGACCAGGGGCAAGACCTTCCAGTCGGGGTTCCGGGAGGTTCCCGACCAGGTCCAGAGCGGTTGATTGACGAAGAACAGCGGGATGTCGGCTGCTCGGCAGAGCTCGGCGATGCGTTCGATCGCGGCGCGCGTGGCACGCTGGTTCTTCTCGTTCGTGTTCGCCCAGGGAACGCGGGGGTCGAGGTGCGCCTCGGGGATCTTGCGGAAGGAGCGGTCGTGGAGGCGAGCGATGAGTCCGTAGAGGTGGCTGTGCCAGAGGAGTCGTCGCAGACCCACGGGCAGGGGCAGGTGATCGTTGCGCAGCCCCCCGAGCTCGGGCTCGTAGAAGAAGCCCTCGCGGTCGATGTCGTTCGTGTTGTAGTAGAGCACGACGACGTCGGGGTCCAAGGCCAGGCCGTCTTGCTCGAGGGCCTTCAGCTGCTGCCCCGAGTGGTAGCCGGGGACGCCCAGGTTGATGGCGCGCCAGCGCGTGTTCGCTCCCCGGGCCCGTTCGCCTTCGTTCGCCATGCGGGCGAGGTGTCCGACCAGCGTTTCCTCTTCGCTCGACCACATGCCGAAGCAGAAGGAGTCCCCCAGGGCCAGGATGCGCTTCTCTCCGCTCGGTTTTTCGACCGGAAAGTCCTCGCCCCGGGTGCGCAACTGCGAGACGCGGAACGACAGTCCGTCGACCGTGCAGGCAGCGCCCTTGCGCATGGCGTAGCGCCGCACCGGATCCGAGACCTCCTCGAAGATCTTGGCCTCCCCCAGCTCGGCCCAGGGCCGCAGGGTGTGGTTCACCCCGGCCTGGAAGGTGCGTTCCCGGTCCTTGGTGATGCGCAGGAAGACCTCCGCCCCGAGGGTGCAGAGGGCGATCGTGAAGATGGACGCCAGGAGGCCCTTCTTCAGACGGGCGGCGCGCGAGCGCTGATCGATGGCTTGCAGGGCCTCGCTCAGTCCCGGCACCATTTCCTCTTCCGGCTCGTGTGATTCTGGATCCGGGTGCATTCGCGAGGAGAATAGGTGAGCCATGAAAGGCTCGCAAGTTGTGCGCACCCTCAAAGAAGACGCCCTGGGCAAGGTCCAGCTGATCGAGACGGACGGCGAGCGAGGGGTGCTGCGCGTGGCCTGTGGAGGGCCGGTACCCGGTTCTCGCCTGATCGCACGCCTGCTGCTACGACGGGAACGAGCGGCCCTCGCTGCCCTGGAGGGAATGGTGGAGGTCCCGCGCCTGATGGCGCAGGCCGGAGTGGGGCAGAGCGCCGGGACCCTGCTGCGCTCCTTCCTGCCGGGGGCTCCCCTACAGGAGGCCGAGGCCTTGCCGGCGGATTTCTTCGATCGTCTGGCCGATCTCGTACGTGACTGTCATGCACGGGGAGTTTGTCACAACGACCTGCACAAGGAGCCGAACATCCTGGTCGCTCCGGACGGACGTCCGTGTCTCCTGGACTTTCAGCTGGCCAGCGTTCACGTTCGCCTGGGCCGCTCCTTTCGGGTCCGTTGCCGGGAGGATCTGCGCCACGTGGAGAAGCACAGGCGCCGCTACGAGGACCGCGGGCGAAAGGCGGAGGGCCAGGGGGAAGCGCTGCCGCGTCGTTCGTGGTTGGCCTGGACCTGGCTGCGCTTCGGCAAGCCGGTCTACAACTTCGTGACGCGCAGGATCCTGAGGACCCGCGATGGTGAGGCTCGCCGACCCAGTTCGGGCCCCTGGCCGCGCTGGGACCCGCCGCTCGGGCCGAGGTCAGATCGCTAGCAGGTTGCGGAAGAGAACGTCGCCCCCTTCGCTGCGGATCGATTCGGGGTGGAAGAGCACGCCCTCGAGGTTCAGGCGCGGGTGCCGGACGGCCATGATGTCCCCGTCGCTGCTGCGCGCGCTGACGAGGAGCTCCGGGGGAAAGCCTTCGTCCGAGATTCCCAGGGAGTTGTAGCGCACGAAACGGGTCGGGGAGGGGAGGGACCTGAAGACGCCCTTGGCGTCGTGGGCGACCTCGACCGGGCGACCGTGGACCGGTTCGGTGGACGGTCCGATCCGGGCTCCGTGGGCCAGGGCGATGACCTGGCAGCCCAGGCAGAGGCCAAAGATGGGGCACGTCCCCGCGAGACGCTCGACCACCTCGAGGCTCAGAAGAGCCTGGCTCGGATGGCCGGGACCAGGCCCGATCAGGATGCGTTCGGGGTCCAGAGCCTCGATCTCGTCCACCGTCAAACCGTCCGCGCGTTTCACGAGGACGTCCGTTCCCAGAGCTTCGATGGCCTGGGCCACGTTGAAGGTGAAAGAGTCGCGGTTGTCGATCAGGAGAAGCAAGGGACCCAAGAGACAGCCGGTGGGGGGCGCACGCAAGGCCCAGGAAGGCCCTTTCCCATCGTCGTCCGGGGAAACCGGTGGAAACGCACCGCGCTCCCCCTATCGTGCTCCCCCATGGACATCATCATCGTGGGGGCAGGAGAGGTCGGGTATCACCTGGCCGACATCCTCTCGCGTGAAGAACATCGCGTCACCGTGATCGATTCGGATCCCGAGAAGGCGCAGCGTCTGATGGAGTCGCTCGACGTTCAGGCTCTCGTGGGGGACGGGACCCAGGCCGACCTCCTGACCGCGGCCGGGGCCTCGCGCGCGGACCTGGCGGTGGCCGTCACCCAGAACGACGAGGCCAACATGCTGGCCTGCCTGATGTCCAAGAGCCTGGGCGCCAAGCGCGTGATCCTGCGGTTGAAGAACATCCTTCGATTGGAGGGCTTCCGCTATTTCTACAAGCAGACCCTGGGCTTCGACGTGGTGCTCTCCACCGACGAGCTGGCGGCCGAGGAGATCCTGGGAACCGTTCGCCAGCATCGAGCGCTGGAGGTGGAGTCCTTCGCCGATGGCCGCGTGCAGCTGCGGCGCCTGCGCATCCGCGACGAAGGCGAGCTGACTTCCGACACCCTGGAGGGCCTCAAGCTGCCCACGGGTCTCTTGATCGTCGCCGTTTCGCGCCGGGAGCAGTTCTTCGTTCCCAGTGGCAAGGACCAGCTGGCCGTGGACGACCAGGTCTACCTGATCGGAAGGGGGCCGGACCTCGATCAGTTCGAGCTCCTGGCCGGAGCCCCCAAGCTGGCGCGACGCAGCGTGGTCATCATGGGCGGCGGCGGCGTCGGGGTCCAGATCGCGCGCAAGATGGACCGCATGCCGGGCGTATCGGTGCGCTTGATGGAGCGTGATCCGTCGCGTGCCCGGGAGATCGCATCCGAGTTCTCGAAGATCATGGTCCTGGTCGGCGACTCCACGGACCTCGACCTCTTGATGGAGGAGCGCATCGGAGACGCCAACGTGTTCATCGCCACGACCAAGGACGATGAGCGCAACATGGTGGCCTGTCAGCTGGCGCGCTCCCTGGGGGTCGAGCGCACCGTGGCCATGGTCAACAAGGCCTCCTACCGACAGATCTACGACCTCCTGGGCGTGGACCGCGCCATTTCCCCGCGCATCCTGTGCGCCAACCACATCCTGCGCTTCGTGCGCTCGGGGTCGGTGTCCTCGATCGCGGTCATCGGAGACGGCAAGGGCGAGGTGCTGGAGATCGAAGCCTTCCACCGCGACGGCAAGGCCGAGCGCAAGGTCAAGAGCCTCGGGCTGCCGCGGGGGACCGTTGCGGGGGCCCTGGTGCGTGGGGACGAGGTCATCATTCCCAATGGGGATACTCCGGTTCGCAACGGCGATCAGGTCATCCTGTTCACGCTGCCCGAGAACATTCCGGCCATCGAGGAGACCTTCGGAAGCCGGGAGCGTTTCCAGGCCGACTAGGCGCCGAGCTCCATGAACCTCAGGGCGGTACTTTGGCTTCTGGGCTGCGTGCTCCTGCTCCTGGCGGGCTTCATCCTGGTGCCCGCCATGGTCTCGGCCTGGTTCGGTGAAGACCGGAGCTTCGAGGGTTGCCTGTGGGCCTCCTTCGTGACGGCCCTCTTGGGCGGGATGCTGACGATCACCTGCCGTGGCTCGACGATCACGAGCGAAGGTCGCACCGACTACTTCCGCAGGGAAGGCCTGGCGGCGGTCGGGCTCTCCTGGCTGGTGGCCGGTGCCGGCGGCGCCCTGCCCTTCATCTTCTCGGGCACGATTCCCGCCCCGGCGGATGCCTTCTTCGAGTCGGTCTCCGGCTTCACGACCACCGGAGCCACCATCCTGTCGGGGGATCGCATCGACTCCCTGCCGCTGGGGATCACCTTCTGGCGCTCGTTCACGCACTGGATCGGCGGCATCGGAATCGTGCTCGTCTTCGTGGTGCTGTTTCCCACGGGGGGACGCAGCCTCTTCCGGTCGGAGGTGCCAGGCGTCAGCCGCGAGGCGGTGCAGCAGCGCGTGCGCGACAGCGCCATCGGGTTGGTGCGGGTCTACGTGGGACTGACCATGGCGCAGGTCATCGTGCTGCGCTTCCTGGGGCTGTCGGTCTTCGAGTCCTTCATCCACTCCTTCGGCACCCTGGCCACCGGCGGTTTCTCGAGCCACTCCTCGAGCGTGCTCTTCTTCGCCTCCTGGAAGGTGGAGTTGATCATCGTGATCTTCATGTTCGGGGCCGGGATCAACTTCCAGGTCTACGACACCTTCCTGCGTCAGGGATGGGGAGGTGCCTGGCGCTTCGCCAAGGGATCGAGCGAGATCAAGACCTACGCCATCATGGTGTTCGTTTCGACCCTCGTTATCGCGATCGTCCTGTGGCTGTGGGGGGGTAGCAACGGGGAAGCCGAGAGCGTCCTGCCCAACTACGCCTTCTTCACCCAGGCCCTGCGCGACTCCCTGTTCGCCGTGGTCAGCGTGCAGACCAGCACGGGCTACGGCACCGCCAACTTCGACGTGTGGCCGGACTTCTGCCGCATGTTGCTGATGCTCCTGGCCGTGTGTGGAGCCTGTGCGGGCTCGACGGGAGGGGGCATGAAGGTGGTGCGCTTCATGATCCTCTACAAGGCCGCGATCCAGGGGCTTCAGCGCTTCGCCCGGCCGCGTGCGATCCACTCCGTGCGCATGGACGGTGGGATCGTGGACGACTCCAAGGTCGCCATGATCATGGGCTACGTGGGACTGTGGATCGTGGTCTTCATCGGCGGCACCCTGATGATCGCCTCGATGGGCCTGAAGCCCGACCCGGAGTGGGACGGGCAGGTGCTGCTCATCTCGGCCACGAGCGTGGTCGCGACCCTCAACAACATCGGACCGGGCCTGACGGCGATCGGGCCCTACGGCAACTTCGGGTTCATGCCGGAGGGCGCCAAGGTGCTGCTCTCCTTCTTCATGATCCTCGGCCGCCTCGAGTTCTACGCGGTGGCCGTCCTGTTCGTGCCACGCTTCTGGCGCACCTGACGCCTAGCAGCCCGTTGAAGAAGTCATTCGGCGCCATGACGACGTCCTCCACTTCGGTGCGGCACCTGAAAGCCTCGCCGAATGTACGCATTCGCCTGCGTTTCCAGGCACCACCCCGAAGCGGGTGTCGCCACCCTGGCATCCGAAGCCCTTCTTCAACGGGCTGCTAGAGCACGTCTTCGCGGTAGACCCAGCGCTGGCGAATCTCCGAATTGCGACGGTAGGTCACCAGGCGCCAGAGGTCCTGCGGGCCCACGACGGTCAAGAACTCGCGCAGGCTGCCCTGGCTCTCGATGCGCAGGGTTCCCGAGACCAGGCCCAGGAGACGGTAGTGGCCGGGCCGCCCCACGAAGACCCCGGCTCCCAGCTGGCTCTCGTCGAGCGACCGCAGCTCGGAGCTCGCGCGCAGGACCAGGCCTTCGACGTGGGGATCGGCGGCCACCTTGGCCCGCATCTCCCAGCGCTCACCCCCGCGGCGGCCGATGACGGTGACTTCCTCGCCGGCTGCGGGAGCCACGAAGGTCATGGGGACGGCCGGCAAGCGAATCTCGGTCTGGGTCGTGTAGAGACCGTTTCCCAGGGGCTCGACGATGCCGTTTTCCAGGCCGGGGCCGTCTTCGAACCAGGCGCTGACCTCCACCGCGCCACTTTTCGCCCGGGTGCCCAGGAAGACGACGCCGTAGTCGGTGGCCACGCCGAGCTCGGTGCCGTTCGTGCCATGGATGTGCACCACCGGGTCCAAGTGCACCCCCGTGGAGGTGCAGGCGGCGGATCCGATCAGGACGAGGGGCAAGAGGAGGGAGGTCTTCATGGGCTTTGCTGGCTTCATCGGTCCATCTCTTGCCGCCCTTGCGGCCTCCCGGGAGATTTTGTCCGGGCGGCGTCGCCGGCTCGGAAGGCCCTGTTCTTGCGGGCCCTCCACGCTTCAACGTAGCCGCGCCGAGGCTCCGATCCCCGGAAGCGACAGGCTCGCGCGCCCCGCGAAGGGCTGCTCGTG